>JAAFJS010000076.1 GCA_013298985.1 Cytophagales bacterium | reverse complement strand
TGGGTAATTGCTCACATTTTCATATCCTAAGTGCAAGTCCATCAATGCTTTACCCCAGCCCACCCACTTCCAAAAGTCGTCGTAAAGCGGTATGCGTGGAAAATCTCTTTTGAGGTTCTGCTCATACTTTTGGCGGTAAGCAGGGAAGTGCAAAACGGCGTAGATATAGTGAAAAATAGCCTTTTTAGTAATCTCTTTTGGTTCACCGTTTACTGATAACTGGTTACTGCTGTACTTATTACTGAAAACTGAAAGCCCCCAATCACTGATATTTTCTATTTTTTCGCCATTTTCGTAGCGATAGAGGGGGAGGCAATTAGCCGCCGCCGCAGAACCCACAAAATGATAATCACAAATTTTATCAACTGCTCCCGTCAAAAATGGCTTTTGAGAACTTGCATCAGTAAATAAAATTGCAGTATTCTCAAAAGAGCCATCATTTCCAAACAAATTAGGAATTTGGTATCTCATTTCATTCAAATCTTTGGAAAAATATAAGTATTTCTTAATAAATGGTCTGTAAAAGACCTCAATGATATTATTTTTATCAAATTTGAATCTTTTGCCTTTTGCCAAACTATTTTTGGTAGCTCTTGTCCATTTGATAGAGTATTCAACCTCATCTTTTACTTTTTCCTTATCTATTCCTTTTAATCTTTTTACCTCTGAGTTATATTTTTGAATCAAAAAGCTCACCTTTTTTCTTAAATTTTTTTTGCTAAAATCATACACCCAAGCATCTCTTGCTGTAACTAAACCTAATGAAAACAACTTAAAAATCGCTTCTTGTTCCCTGCCCAGCTTCACCGCTTTGGAGCAAAGGGGCAATAGGCTCTCAAAGTCATTGTCAGTGAGATTTATCCAATTCCCCTTTTCGTCAGGCTCTATCTCCTCAAAATCAATATCTTCCCACGCCAAAGTTGCCAAGAATTGTAGCTTCTCTTTTTTGCTTTTAAAACTCTCTGCTTTGTGATAAAATATGCGACAAATTCGTTCCTTACCTACTTTTTTAGCTTGTTTCTTTACCAAAAAAAGCACCGCAACCCCGATTTGTATGCCAAAAACATTGTCTGCTGCCTCTGCGCCATCAGTTCGCAAGTCGCCCCCTAAGTCGACAATATAGGCAAAATCAAACTCCTTTTGGATAGACTTGCGGAAGCCGTCATCTTGGCGTTTGTCTATAAAACTGCGATTTACTATAAAGCTAATCATGCCATTTTCATCAATTCTATCACTTGACCACCTTATAAATCGCTTATACATATCATATTGCTTGGTCTTCTGGGCAGAACTTTCTGCAATATACGTTTCCGCAATTCGCTTATCTACACCAATCACATCTCTCTTTTTGTCACCTATTTTGCGTAGATAAACCCTATTCTTATTGTTCTCATTTTCATCTTGTTGGTTCGCATTATAGGGGGGATTGCCAATAATCACTGATATTTTTGCCTTCGTTTGCTTTTTGATGCGCTCCAAATTTTCCATAGAAACGCCGTACAAATTTTGCTGGACATTATAACTGCGGTTTCCTGAGTGCATCAGGATATCCAGCGTATCCACAAAACAAATATTGCGGAAGGGTTTGTAAGTCCCCATTTTCTCTTTGTAGGTATATTCGATATTCAGATTGGCAATATAATAAGCTAAAATACTGATTTCGTTGCAGTGAATTTCATGCTCAAACTTGCGTTCTAAATCTTTTTTGGGCAACATTTCTATCAAATCGCAAATAAAAGTGCCTGTGCCTGTGGCGGGGTCAAGGATTTCAACCTCTTCATTGGCAAAAGTCTTGCGAAAATGCTCATGTAGAAGCTGTTGTGAAGATTGTAACATAAACTGTACTATCTCATTGGGCGTGTAAACAATGCCCAATCGGTCTGCCCCTTTTTCATTGTATGCCTTATAAAATTCTTCATAAATAACTTTTAAGAATTTTTGTTTCTCTTGATAAATTTTCATGTAAGCGGCTTCCGCCTCAAAAGCAGCGTAAATTTTGACAAGATTATCTGTGGTATTTTGGCGAATTTCGGAATGAAAAAAAGTTTTAATCACCTGACTTAGCTCATTAGAAATGTTATTTTCTTGATGAAACTGTACTTGCCCAAAAATAATATTAAAAATATTTTCTGTCAAAATGTGTTGGATAATCATCTCATCAACTTCTTTGAATGAGATATTTTCGTGAATTGCCAGCTTACAACTATCCAAAAACACCATTCTCTGGTGTATAAACTTTTGATTTTTGTCAATATTTCTCAAAGTTGGCTGAGTTGCTGTATCATAATCATCAATTACTTTTTCGCCAGCCGAAACCTCAATCATCATGCGAAGTAGCTTAGAAATAGAAGGAACAACCTTTTTAAATTCTTCCAAAGCCTCTCTAAAATTATGAATTTCTTGGGTTTCATAGTTGATAAAATTGGTCAGAATATCATGCAATTCCGTCCAATTTTTCATATTTATCTTTTGTACCCTCGTGCCTTTGCTCAGTCTGTTGGGGGCTTGATACAAAATTGCTGTTTCCGAATTTTCAAATAAAATATTGTACTGAGGGTAGCCAATATCAAATTTTTTGATAATTTCCAGTTCTAAATCGTCATCTATATCTTTGCTTTCCCAATGTCCCGCCTCAGAGGTTTTGTATTGCAAAGTTCCGTCAGGATATTTTGTTTTATGTTGTAAGTTTTTGTAGGCTTTTTCATCAATAAGATTCAGGTGCTTAGGGCGAGCATAATATTCCACCAGATTGGCAAAATAGCGGCGCATTGAGGACTCTTTTTGGCTTCCACCAAGTTGGACAACTTCTTCTATTTCTTTGTAATACTGCTCAATACGGGCTTTAGACATTGATTTTGATATTTTTTTAGAACACTAAATTATAAAAAAATTAACAATAAAATAAATTTTTTAACTTAAATCACTCCACCAAACTGTAAAATCAAAATTTACATCAAATCCAGCCCCAGTTTATCTGCTAAGACGTTTACTTTGGCATATTTTTGCTTCAAAAAATACAATTTTTCGCTGTCTGTATAAGGCTTTCTGATGTTAAACTCTAAGGCAGAGTTTGCAAAATTTTGTTGTAAAAAAGCCAATAATTCATACTTTATTTGACTGATTGCATTTTCATACTCTGCATGGTTCAAAAACAAAGTAATGGTGTCTTTTCCTTTGAGTTCGACAGGATAATTCATCAAAATTTCCTTGGCAACACCTTCTTGCAGATTCCCTGCAAACTCTCTGACTGCTTTTTGAACTGCTACTGTACTAAATTGAGTAAGCTGAGAGTTAACATATTGACTATCAGGCGTTTTTAATGGCGAAATAGTTGTAGTTTCCTCCTTTGTAGTTTGATTAGAGCTGGTTATATTGCTATGAGGTACATTTGTTTTTGAAGCATTAATAGCCGCCATAGTCGAATTGATGCTTGGCGTAACTTTTAACTTTGTCTGATTGCTTGGTGTGTAGGCGGGAGCTACCTCATTGACTTTGTAGGAGTTAGCATTGTTTAGGTCGTCATTTTTTTTTTTAATGCCTCTTCCATCATTTTTGGGAGGGAAATCGCAGACTTGACATTTGCCAATTTCATTAGGCAAAGCTCGACATGAAACTTTTGGTGTTTGCTACTTTTATAATGTAAATCACACTCATTGCCAATATTCATCGCCGTCAGCAAGAAAGACGTAGAGGCAATCGTGGATTGTGCCAAATATTTTTGCTTGATATTATCCGCTACTTCTAAGAGGCGAATGGTCGCATTGTCCCTGCAAACCAATAAGTTACGAAAGTGGTCGCAAAGCCCAATGATAAAATTATGCCCATCAAAACCTTTGCGCTGAATCTCATCAAAAATCAGCATTGCCTCTGACAAATTTTCTTGTAAAAGTGCGTCCGTAATCTGGAAATAATAATCATAATCCAGAATATGCAGATTATCAATTACTTGCTTGTAAGTCAGCCTATTACCTGCCGCAAAAGTTACATTGAGGTCAAATAGCGAAAGAGCATCGCGCAAGCCACCGTCAGCTTTTTGTGAGATGATGTGTAGTGCCTCAATGTCCGTTTCGATACCTTCCTTTTGGGCAATAGCTGCCAAGTGGTCAGAAATGTCTTTTATCTGGATTCTGTTAAAGTCAAATATCTGACAACGAGAGAGTATCGTAGGAATGATTTTGTGTTTTTCCGTGGTTGCCAATATAAAAATGGCGTAAGAAGGTGGTTCTTCTAATGTTTTCAGGAATGCGTTAAAAGCCGCCGTAGAAAGCATGTGCACCTCGTCAATAATATATACTTTTCGCTTGCCAAACTGCGGAGGATAACGCACTTGGTCTATCAAACTCCGAATATCATCTACTGAATTATTGGAGGCAGCATCAAGTTCTGTAATATTCAGAGAAGCATTTTCGCTAAATGCTCGACAAGAATCGCATTGGTTGCAAGGCTCTATCTCAGGCGTTAGATTGAGGCAATTAATCGTTTTTGCTAAAATACGCGCACAAGTCGTTTTGCCGACCCCTCTGGGCCCACAAAAAAGAAATGCCTGCGCCAAGTGATGGTTGCGAATCGCATTTTTCAAAGTTGTGGTGATGTGCGACTGCCCAACCACACTATCAAAAGTGATGGGGCGATATTTTCTTGCTGAAACAACGAAATTTTCCATGAATTGTTACTTACTGTCGAATTAATTGCAAATTAGCAGAAATTTCTTGAAATTATATAGTCAATCTCAAAATTTTAAAATGCAAGAGCAATACATTCTAAGAATAGACTGCCCCGACGAAAAGGGCTTAGTACATAAAATCACAGGTGTTTTATATCACAATGACCTCAATGTTATCCGCACTGATGAATTTGTGGACAAAGAAAAAAGTCATTTTTTTATGCGAACTGAGTTTGCGGGCAGCACAGATGAGAAAAAAATTATTTCAGGACTAATTGGCATTTTGCCCACAGATGCGACAATTTGCCTAAATAAAGTTCGTAAAAAGAACATTGTAATTTTAGCAACAAAAGAGCATCATTGCTTAGGTGATTTGCTCATACGCCATCACTTTAACGAACTTAATGCCAATATCTTAGCAATTATCAGTAATCATCAAATCCTCCAATCTCTGACTGAGAAATTTGAAATTCCTTTTCATTTTATTTCACATGAAAACAAAACTCGTGAGGCACATGAAATAGAGATTTTAGATACAATAGAACTATATCAGCCTGAATTTCTGGTACTTGCCAAATATATGCGCGTATTAACTGCTACATTTTCTGCACAATTTTCTAATAACATCATCAACATTCATCATTCTTTTTTGCCAGCGTTTATAGGTGCAAACCCTTACAGACAGGCATACGAGCGTGGCGTAAAAATCATAGGCGCAACAGCACACTTTGTAAATGAAAATTTAGATGAAGGTCCTATCATTGCCCAAAGTATCATTCCTGTCGACCATACCGAAAATGCCAATGATATGGCTCGCTTAGGCAAAGATGTAGAAAAGATTGTGTTAGCGAAAGCCCTGAAATTGGTTTTTGAAGACCGAATATTTATTAGAGAGAATAAAACTGTCATCTTTGAGTAATAAATGCGAATCAAGAGTTAAATATAGAGAGTAAATATAAATAGAAATGCTTAGTTTTGTTAATGGAAATATACAGCTAATTCAACTATATATATATGTTTGTGAGTGCTATGATAGGCACTTGTCATTACATTTTACTCGTTTAAGTAATAATTATTTGCCTGAATTTACAGACCAAGAACTTATTACAGTCAAAGGGCGCAAAGATTTTCCCTTGCTTTTTGACCAAAATTATCAATCTAAAAAAGTATTTTGGGAAGTTGTAAAGTTTTAATGTAGAAGACTGAAACATGACTAACTACATAAAATTATATTATATTTATCATATAAAATATTGATTATTAGATAATTGTGCGGTTTGCCGTTGCAGTTAATTCATAATTTATAAAAATAATTCATAATTACTTAACATGGCTTTTATTCAAACAATGCGTTGGTTTGGCGCGCACGACCCTGTTTCTCTCATGGACATCAGGCAGGCAGGCTGTACGGGTGTAGTTACTGCCCTGCACCAAATTCCCGTAGGCGAGGTCTGGACAGTAGAGGAAATCCTTAAACGAAAGCAACTCATTGAAAATCAGAATGATAAATATTCTCCTTTGCACTGGTCAGTGGTCGAGAGTTTGCCTGTTCACGAAGACATCAAAAAAGGATTGCTCACTCGCGACGATTACATCAAAAATTACATTCAATCACTCAAAAACTTGGCGATTTGCGGCATCAAAACGATTTGCTACAATTTTATGCCCGTTTTGGATTGGTCGCGCACTGATTTGGAATATGAAATGCCTGATGGTTCAAAAGCACTGCGTTTTGTTTGGGAAGATTTTGCCTTATTTGATTTGTATATTTTGAAACGCCCAAACGCGGAAGCCGATTATGACGAGATTACCATTCAAAATGCCAAAAGTAAGTTCAATCAATTAAATAAAGTTCAATTAGAAAAACTGAAAAACACAATTTTGCTGGGTTTGCCTGGTTCAGAAGAAGCATTTGAATTAGCTACTTTCCAACAGCTTTTAGACGCTTACAAAAACATTGATGAAAACCGTTTGAGAGAAAATTTGTATTATTTTATTCAAAAAATTGTACCTTTGGCTGAGGAACTGGGCATGAAACTTTGTATTCACCCTGACGACCCGCCCAAATCGCTTTTGGGCTTGCCGCGTGTGGTGAGTACAGAAAATGACTTGGTTCGGCTTACCCAAGCGTGTGATAGTGTGGCAAATGGAATTACTTTTTGTACTGGCTCTTTGGGTGTAAGAAATGACAACGATTTAGTAAAAATCATAGAAAATTTGGGAGAAAAAATCCATTTTGTGCATCTTCGTTCTACCAAAAGAGAAAGTAACCCGCGTAATTTTTACGAAGCAGACCATCTTAGTGGAGATGTAGATATGTATCAGATAATCAAAGTATTGAGCTTAGAAAGCGAAAAAAGAAAACAACAAGGTCGAGCAGAGGTGGATATGCCCATGCGACCAGACCACGGGCATCAAATGTTAGATGATTTGAACAAAAAAACGTATCCTGGCTATGCTGCGATTGGTCGTTTGCGCGGTTTGGCAGAAATTCGCGGTGTAGAAAAAGCGGTTTTGAGGTTTCTCGGAGTGCTTTAAACAAATATCTTTTTCATGCCTATACCTTTACCTCTCAAAATAGACGTATTTGCGATGCTTATCTTTTTGGGCATCGCACAAGGCTTGTTTTTATCCTTTTTTTTCATTACGAGGAAAGGAGATAAAAGCCTGTCTAACAAGTTTTTAGGAGTGCTGATTTTATCTTTTTCTTTGGCACTGGCGGAGATATTTTTGTGTTATACCAATATGATGTTTCACACACTGCATTTGATTGATTTTGCAGAGCCTACCAATTTTTTGCTTTCTCCTCTTGCTTATCTTTACCTCAAAACCAAACTTTCCAATCAGTTTGATAAAAAGCAATATTGGCATTTTGCACCTTTTGTCTTCTATTTGATTTATGTAAGTGTGCTTTTTTATCCTCAAGAAATTGCCCACAAGTACAATGCTTACGTGAGTGCTTACCACCCACAATTCACTCATTTAGAGGCTAATATATATTTACGCTATCCTACGCTATTCTTTTTCAAGGACAATGTAAACGAACTGATGTTACTGCAATTTTTAATTTACATTATAATTTGTTTTGTCTTGATATACAATGAGTTCAAGAAGATTGGTTTAAGTTTTTGGTCAAAGCAAGATACCACCTTGGATTGGTGTCGCAATATATTTATTCAGATGCTTTCTGTCATCATCGTTTTTATCATCGTCAAGTCAATATTTCAGAACGATTTGGGCGACCATATTTTGGCGGCGCACATTACTTTGGTGATTTATACGATTAGCTTTCGAGTCATTAGGCAATCCGCCTTTTTTCACCTTACCAAAGAAGAAAACGAAACAAAAAAAGAGGAACGTCGTCCCTACGAAAAATCTACCTTAACGCCTGAAATAGAGGAAAATACACTTCGTAAGTTACAGGAATTGATGCAAGCACAAAAGCCCTTTTTGAGTTCAGATTTTTCATTGCCTACTTTTGCCAAGATGCTGAAAGTTTCCCCACATCACCTTTCTCAAATCTTGAATGAAAGCCTACAACAAAACTTTTTTGAGTTTACAGCACACTATCGCATCGAGGAAGCAAAAAAAATCTTGGTAGAAAAGGAAACTGCCCACCTCAAAATCGAAGAAATCGCAGAAATGGTGGGCTATAACTCCAAATCAGCGTTTAACACCAGTTTTAAGAAAATTGTAGGGCTTACGCCTTCGGAGTTTAGGAAGGAGAAGGGGAGGTAAAACATGGTGTTAGTTTAATTTGTCCCACAATTTTGATAAAATGCTTTTGTCATTATTTTTATTTTCGTCGACTCTATTTTCAAAGGGAATTACTTTGTCAAGACTTGGGTCAATATAATTTCCGTTTTCTTCAATTAGTAAGATTAAAATTTCAGAATCGTGTAAAATTTCAATATTCCCACCATAAATATCATCAAACCTTGTTTTGTTTACTTGTTTACAGTCTATTAGTCTATCATAAAATTCTTTTGGAAAAATGTTTGACTGTGTTAGAATCCCAATCAGCTTTTCAATTTCTATTTTTTCTATAATTGTACAAGACGTATCAACGATTGTAGTTGCAAAGTCAACTGTATTGTATGAAATATTGAAGACGTTTGGGATTTTGATAATTAAAAATGGCCAATTGTCTGTATTCTCAAACTTTAAAGTATATTCTTTATTCCAAAATGCGTCAAGTTGAATTGAAAGAATTGTTTCGTTTGTAACATTCAAGTTAATTGTCAGCCAATATGAGTCGTGTAATGTAACGTGTTCGAAGAAGGTTGTAAAAGTGGTTTTAATACATTTTGTCCAATCAAAAGTATCATTAAAGGCTGCAATTGATAACCATTCTGAATTATTTTGTTTTAGTGTACTCATTTTGAAGGTTTAATAATTGATATTGCATATAAAATCTCTACAAATGTAATTTTTACATTTATTCTTAAAATCTGCCTTTATTTTCGCTTTGATTAGCAATAATGTTTTAATGCTTAAAAATAATAGCTATTTCCCAAATAATCAAAAGTATTACAAAAAACGTTGTTATTTCCTATGTTCGACTTTATAATCTCAAACACTGACCTTATCAAAACGTTCTTTGCCTGTATGAAGACCAAGTATTTTTGAGGAAAATTTAAACTTAAAAAACATGGAAACATTAGAAAGACGTTACGATTTGGATTGGCTCAGGGTGCTTGCCTTTGGCTTATTGATTTTTTATCATACAGGAATGATTTATGTAAGCTGGGGCTTTCACATCAAAAGCCCAGAAACCAGTAATTTCCTTGAAATCATTATGTTAGCAATGAATCGCTGGCGGTTGTCCTTGCTGTTTATGATTTCGGGTGCGGGCGTATATTTTGCACTTAGTAGGCGTAGCAATGCCACATTTGCAGGAGAAAGGCTAAAACGCTTGCTCATTCCCCTTATTTTTGGAATATTCGTAATCGTACCTCCTCAGATTTACTTTGAAAAATTGCAACAAGGAGCAACTTTCTCCTATTCAACGTTTTATCCTTCTGTTTTCGAATTTGTGCCTTACCCCAAAGGCAGTTTTTCTTGGCATCACTTATGGTTTGTCGTTTATATTTTGGTGTATTCACTCATTTCCATTCCCATTTTTAACTATTTCAAAAGCGAAAAAGGCAAGAAACAAATAGCAAGATTGGCGGATTTTGTAGAGGCAAACCAAACTCGCCTTTATCTTTTTATATTGGGCGGTTTTTTCATCAGTTTGGTATTGCAACCATACTTTCCCACCACGCATAATCTTATCCGAGATTGGGCAAATTTGATAGGTTCTTGGTACGCATTTTTACTTGGATTTGTGTTTGTAAGCAATCCTAAATTTAGCATCATCTTTGAAAAAATGCGGTTTACTTCCTTATTTTGGGCGATTTTGTGCTACAGTTTGCTCATCTTTTTCAGGGAAACAGGCATTTTAAAACTCTATTTTGATGATGATATGAGGAGTTTTATTTATAGAATTATTGATAATGGGCTGGGTGGTTGCTCCATTTTTGCCATTTTTGGTTTTGCCAAAAGGCATCTGAGTTTTAATTCTCCTTTCCTCAAAGAGGCGAATAAGGCAGTGTACCCTTTTTACATTCTGCATCAGACCATCATCATTTGGATTGGGTACTATGTTTTGCAACAAAATTGGGGAATCTGGACGGGGCTATTTTTCATTTGCTTCACTACCTTTTTTGCTTGCTTGGGCTTGTATTGGCTCATTATCAGACCGTTTGGAGTGATGAGGCTATTATTTGGGGTGAAGTAAATTTATAAACTCTTAAATTTTATTGCGAAATTTGTTGCATGATTTTTTAGTTTTGTAATGTATAAACTCTCAAATTTAGTATAGAAAATGAAAAAATTACAAACAACAAATCTATTTCTGGTGCTATTTCTTTGCATCACTTCGCTTTCTCATGCCCAAAAATTTACTTTGGGAAAAAGTAAGGTGGAAGTATATGATTTTCAGGAAATTACAATTAGTTTAAGTAAACCTTTCCCCAAATTAAATCCTTTCAAAGAGGTAAAAGTGGTAGGAGTTTTCAGACACGAAAGTGGAGAAGAAAGCCAAGTGCATGGTTTTTGTGATTCGCAAGAAGGCACACTTTTCAAGGTCAGGTTTATGCCCACCAAAGTAGGAAAATACAGTTATACAGTTAGTTTGGCGCAAAATAATGGCAAGAAACAAGAAACAAAAGGCAATTTCGAGGTAAACAAGTCTGCTCGCAAAGGTGTCTTGCAAATAGACAAAGAAAATCCCTGGCACTTTGTTTTTACTGGTACTGGCGAGCATTATTTTTGGAATAGCACCACTACGTACTGGCTTTTAGGGTGGAAAGATGAAAAAATAATAGAGGAAGCAATAGACCGCTTGGCGAGTTTGGGCATCAATCGTATGCGTGTCGCCATCAACGGCAGGGCGCATGGGGGAAGTCGGTGGAATGAGCAGTATGTCGTTGAATCAGAGAAGTTTACTTTCAAATTGAATCCTTGGTTAGCAGAAAAACCTGATGACTTGGACGAGCCAAAATTTGACGTAACTCGATTTAATGTACCTCATTGGCAGAGATTGGATAGGATAGTTGCAAGAGCAAGGGAAAAGGGCATTATCATTTCCATTATTTTTTATGTAGATGGGCTTGACCACGGTTGCGACCCCTTCAAAAAGGCAAATATGGGCAATGAAGATGAAATGATGTACTATCGCTACGCCGCCGCTCGCTATGCTGCTTACGAAAATATCATGTGGGACATCGCCAATGAATATCACTTGTTTAGAACAACCGAGTGGGGCGAAAAAATGGGTAGTTACCTCAAATCGCTTGACCCGCAACACCTTATTTCTGTGCATGGTAGCTCGGATTTTCCTTTCCGCAAGTCGCCTTGGGTAGATGTGGTAATGTACCAGTCTTGGGACGAATGTGGTGGCGTGGATTTTATGATGAACTGCAAGAAACTCCAAGCAGAATCAGGGCGCATTTTACCACAAATCAACGAGGAGTATGGTTATGAAGGGCATTATTCCGTTTGGGGTTGTGGCGCAACAGCTACCAAACTTCCCAATGCTCGCAATGGACTGAATCGCAGTCAGTTAGCATGGGAAATCTGTATGACAGGTTGCTACCAAACTACGGGCGAAACCGCAGAGTTTGGTACGGGCGCAGGTGAAAATACTGGTGGTGGCTGGATAAACGGCAGAGGAAATGCGAAAATGACCATGCTCAACTATTACAAAATCATGAAAGAAATATTTGAGCAAACTCAATATTGGAAAATGCAGCCTAATCATGCCTTGGTAAACTATGGAAATCTGTGCTTGGCAGAGGTCGGCAAACAATATTTGGTTTATAGTCGCTTGCCACGCTGTAGGGTGGCACTGCCCAGAGATTTGACCTTTTCGGTAGAAATGATAAATCCTCGGACAGGTGAAAAAACGCAACTTCCCGACTGCAAATCTTCTGACAATGGCGCATGGCAGTACCCCAAAGAGATGAATGAAGACTGGGTATTTGTGTTGAAGAAGAAGTAACTTTACATAATTTAGCATAGAGTTTCACTGGTTTTATATTTTTGGTATTAGCATAGTAATTATTTTTATTATACATAACTATAATTATATCACATTTATTCAACTTCTTCATTATCAGCGTATTACCATTTATGATATTATGTAAAGTGAGATTATATGATTGTAAAATATTGATAATGTCAGGATTTTATCTTTTATGACTTACTAATTGAAGGTTAAAAGTAACTTAGTTGCTTTATACACTAAGTTGCTTTTAACTTTTATTGCGGATAGCATTTCGTATCGTGCCTGTTAGGTACTTATCGCGGTTATCCCCTACTCTACTCGTGCCTTCTGAAACAAATCATTACATAAATATAGCTTGTAAATCAAGTATCTACCCAATTTACAAGCTATCACTATTTTAACTAATTCTATTTTATCAGGCAACAAGCATTTCTCAAAGCAAATAGCCTATTTATTCAGAACATATCAAACCAACTCTCTCTTTTTCTTTGTGTTGCTTACTTTTTCTTTCAAATTTTTAAACTCTTGATACCGTCTGACAGTCGCAATGCCGAAGCCTACTGCCATCAAAATCACGCCTATCCAAAGTACATTAATGAAAGGCATTTCCACTGCTTTGAGAATTACCCAGTCTTTTTGTGTGGTGCTTGCTGACATCACAAACTTAGCGGGTTCGTTGCTTCCCTGCGCGGGCGGTTTTATCTCATCTATCGTTACTCTGATACCCAGTGCGAGGTTGGTATCTGGCTGCCTCTGTACTGCACCTTGCTGTAAATTAATGAGATAGGCAGGTTTCAAGAAATATTCTTTATTATCTTTTTCTAAGATTCGGATATTTGCATGGACAACTGCATCTGCATTTTGCGTTTTTTCGCCTTGATAAACATTGTCAAAAATAGCAATAAAGTCATTGACAATAAAAGTATCGCTTACCGCTAAGGTAAACTGCTCAGGCTCAGACCATTTCTTTTCTTCTTCTGGGTCTGGAATGTTGGTGATGTGCGTATAAAGGTCTGCACGCCAGTAGCGACTGATGTCAGGGCTGGAAACTGTACCCATTTGTGGATTGATTTGTATGCGTGGAAATAGTGTAAAGGTCTGACCATCAGGCTTTTTGTACTCTATTTCATAATAAGTATTTTCATTAAAAACTTGAATAGTATCGCCTTTGGTAAAATAAGTTTTGTCTTTATAAACCAAATCTTGGGTGGTAATCATCTTGTATGGGTCAGCCGTTGCACGCAATATTTCTTGGTCTATGTAGGAAGGAAACTGCTTGGATTCCATGCGCGTACCTTTATACGTGAGCATATAATCTTTCATCTTTTGTGATTGATTGCGGAAAAGAAGGAGATTTTCCTTGTTCATTTCTTCAGAAAACTTCTTATTATAGTTAAAACCAGTATTATTTAAAGAAACTATTTTGGAATAACCTGCTGAAGCCAAAATACCTAATAGCATAAACGCAATACCAATATGAGCTACTGAGCCACCAATCAATTTGATATTAGTTTTTGCTAATTTGAGGAGAATAAATACATTAGAAATCAAAGAATAAAGGCAGACTGTCAATAAAATGATATATTTCCAATCTTTGATTTGTGCAATTAGCATAAAAGCAGATGCTGT
Organism: Cytophagales bacterium; assembly: GCA_013298985.1. GTDB lineage: Bacteria > Bacteroidota > Bacteroidia > Cytophagales > Thermoflexibacteraceae > Thermoflexibacter. Next base: position 9,097 of record JAAFJS010000076.1, on the reverse strand, counting down.
CAGCATGGTCAAAATAAGTGGCAAACTTATCGCTTTCCAGAGGCTGTCTTTGTCCATGGTCTTCCAAAAGAAAAACTGACCTGTGCCTGAAAGTAAGGCTACCAACACGCCCGCCCACAACTGAAATTTGGTGTAAAACTGGATTTGGTCAGCAGGGGGCGCAATCTTGGAAGTTATCCCAAAAGAAGCCAGCAAGCTATTGTAAGCAGGAATCGAGGTGGCTACTATCACCTGAAAAGCCGCCAAAGTTAGTACCGTTGCGCCTATAAAAATCCAAAACTCACGAGAATAGGTACTTACTTCTTCCTTATCAGTAGGAATATCTTTCCATGCTTTTGCCAAATAAAATACCGCAACGCCCACAAAAGCAAGTAGATAAACCAATAACTGCCCTGAAAGACCCAAGTCTGTGAAGGAGTGAACGGAAGCATTGCCAAGCACGCCACTTCGCGTCAAGAAAGTAGCATATAAAATCAAAATAAAAGTGGTAATCGTTAAAATAAAAGCCGCTTTCAGTGCAATATTGCTTTTTTGGAAAGTAACCATCACGTGAATACTTGCCACCAACACCAGCCAAGGCACATAAACCGCATTTTCCACAGGGTCCCAATTCCAATAACCACCAAAATTTAGTGTTTCATAAGCCCAGTACGCGCCCATCATAATTCCCACGCCCAAAATCAATGCGCCAAAATGCGCCCAAGGCAGGGCGGCACGTACCCAATCACGGTATTTTCGTTCTCTCAATCCCGCAATCGCAAAAGCAAAAGGCACTAAGGTCAGCGCAAAACCCAAAAACAAAGTAGGTGGGTGAATCACCATCCAATAGTTTTGTAAAAGAGGATTCAACCCTGTGCCATCTTTGGGAACAAAATCTTTATCCATCGCAAAAATGGGCGTATCAGGCATTGCCTCACGAAGTAATAAAAACGGTGAACTGCCAATCTTCATTTCTCCGAAAAGTACAATTCCTAAAATCATAGAAGTCAAGAAAGCCTGCACCAATGCAAAGACTTGCATCACCGAAGCCTCCCATATTTTGCTGGTGTGCATCAGCACAAAGCCAATCAGTACGTGCCAAAAAGTCCACAATAGGAAACTCCCCTCCTGCCCTTCCCAAAAACAGGAAATCATGTAGTGTGTGGGTAGATTATTGGAGGAATGACTCCACGCGTAGTGGTATTCGTAGTAGTGATTGTAAATAATGCTAAAAAGTGCGCCTATGATGCCTACCACCGCAAATCCATGCACATAGAAAGCACTACGAGCAAATAATCGCCAACTTTCCTTTTCGTGGTCTTGTGCCTGACTCACTTTATAGTAAGCATACACCGCTACCAAAGAGGCTACAAAGGCGGTGATAACAAAAAAATGTCCTAAATTTCCTATGAATGTATGTAACATGGCTAATTACTGATTACTAATGAAAATGGTTTTTTATTATTCTTAATCAGTCATTAACCATTCGTCATTATTTTATGTTTGGCAAAGATAGGAAGGAAAAAGGAAACTTTTAGCAAAACCTCAATATTCAAATGTTGTAATCGTAGGAAATGCTGAAGTTGGATTTTTGATAAGCTCTACTAATTTTCCATTTAAGTAATTCCTCCGTTCAGTGATTGTACTAACGTAGGATTGAAAATCATCAGTTTTAATTTCTATTAATCTTTTCTCACTATCATAGCTATAAATTTCTTTTTGAGATAATATACCATTTTCATCATATATATCCTTGTTAATGAGTAGATTATTTTCGTAAATATATGCAATTAACTGAACTTGATAGCTGAATATTTGCCCATTCTTACTTACTGTTCGTTTATATTCTTTGGCAATATTTCCGCTACAATCGTATTTGAAAAAAGAAGAACTACTTGGAGGGAATAAATCTGAATAGCTTATAATATTGTTTTGAAACGTTTTACTTGTCAAATTTCCTTTACAATCGTATTGATAAGTAGTTAGATTTGAAATATCCCTTCTATGAAATAAATGTTTTTCTTGAACTAACTCAGCCCCTCTATATAAATATTCTATGGATTCTGCAAGGCTCTGAGATGTCGCAGTGATTTGCTCACTTGTATCTCGCTGAACAATCACTTGAAAAATATTTTTCTTCATTAGCTTACCATTACCATCATATTCATAATCAGCTACATGAAGAGGATATTTACCAATATCTGGAGTGATAATGTATTCATTTTCTTTTATCAATCTTCCTTTGGTATCATACTCAAAAAATGTAAATAATTCCCTTCCCCATTTTCTTTTGATAGGCTTTGGTTCATTTACAAGTGGTTTCTGGATTCCTTCAATTTTTTCACATTCGCAATAGGGAATCTGAGTAAGGAAATCAGAAGTTACTTTCTGAGAAGCAGATGGGGCAATTTCATTTTTATTATCACAAGCAATAAAAAGTAATGATAAAAGCAAAAGATGGAATAATTTTAGATTTTTCATAAGATATTTTGTTTTCTATAAAGACCCTATTTCCTGTCAATTAGTTGCAACAAATTCTCATAAAAATAGCTACAGGTTTCCAAAAACCTGTAACCAAAAAAATTTCACTCATCTCTCTCTATTTTTTTATCACCAGCACAGGCACGCCTGCGTACGAAGCCAGATTTTTGCTTATGCTTTTATGAAAAAGCCCTTCCAAAAAACTGCGTTTGCGCGGCATCACAGCTACCAAATCTACTGCATTTTCCTTGATGTAGGTTTCCAAGCCCGCTTGCGTGCTTTCGCTTCGTATCAGTTCAAATTTGATTTTGCTGTAAGGCGTAAACCAATACGTATCTTCCAAAATTTCCTTCTCCAATCTGTCAGAGCTACTAAAATCTTGGTCTGTATTAATGTGAAGGCAGGTAATCTTTGCCTCAAAATAAGCCGCAAATTCCAACAAATCATCTATCACAGGTACATCATCTTCCTCATAATCCATGCAGTACAAGAGATGGCTCATCCCGCGGCAAGTTGCTCCCTTCGGTACAGCCAAAACAGGAATTTCTACACTTTCCTCTGCGATAATATTAGCTGTAACTGAGCCAAAGAGTAGCTTGTCAATACCTGCTGCACCTTTCGTTCCCATCACTATCATATCAAACTGATGCTCCATCACCAGCGCAGTGATGTCCTCAGTTGCCAAGCCCAGCTTCACCATGCTATCTATTTGAAGTTTGTCCAAGTCGTTTTCATACATTATATTTTCATATTTTTTGAGTATTTCCTGCATTTGGTCTTCATGGCTTTTTTGCTGCTCCATGATGGTAATATTCATATAATTGGCAAGCGTACCATAGTCAGGAGGCGTGGAAACATAAAAACTGTGAAAAACGGTGATAGAAAGATTGAGTTTTTGAGCAATCACTATTGCGTATTCCAAGGCATTGATGGAATAATCTGAAAAATCTATCGGAACAAGTATTTTTTTCATCTGATTTTTTAATTTTAAACGTAAAGTATTCAATCTTTTTGGAGTGTAAAATTAACTACAAAATCTTATCTTTCTAATGACTTTTGCTAATTTCAATAATGATTTTTATCATGTTTTTGAGATTTTTACTACCTTTGCAAACTAAAATTGCGAAATTCAATAGCTATTCATGAACGATTACGATATTCACACCCTTCCTAACGGAATCAGAATCATACATAAGCAGGTTACGAACTCAAAAATAAGTCATTGCGGGTTTATTCTCGACATCGGAAGCCGCGATGAAAAGCCGCACCAGCTCGGTATGGCGCATTTTTGGGAACACCTTGCGTTCAAAGGCACGCACAAGCGCAAGGCGTACCACATTCTTACGCGCTTAGACGCAGTGGGCGGAGATTTGAACGCCTACACCACCAAAGAAAAAATTTGTTTTCACGCTTCTGTGCTGGAAGAACACTTTGAGAAATCCATTGATTTGCTGTCAGATATTACTTTTAATTCTGTTTTTCCTGAAAAAGAAATCCAAAAAGAAAAAGGCGTAATTCTGGAAGAAATGTCCATGTATCTGGACGACCCTGCCGATGCCATCATCGACCACTTTGACGAATTGGTTTATGAAAATCACCCTTTGGGCATGAATATTTTGGGGACAAATGCCAGCGTGAGCAGTTTTACACGACAAAATTTTCTCGCTTTTGTCCATGAACACCAAAATACGGAAAGAATTATTTTTTCCTCAGTCAGTGCTTTGCCTTTCAAAAAAGTGCTGCGTTTGGCAGAAAAATATTTGAAAGATTTGCCGCCCACCTCCGCCCAATACAAGCGTGAGCAATACGGCACTTTCAAAAAACAAGAACTCATCACCAAAAAGCCAATCACGCAGGCACACTGCATTTTGGGAACAGAATCTTACGCACTCGATAATGACAAACGCGTAGCTTTTGGGCTGTTAGTCAATCTATTAGGTGGCTCAGGCATGAACTCGCGCCTCAATATGACTCTGCGCGAAAAATATGGATTGGTTTATGGCATCGAGGCTAATTATCAACCTTTTATAGACACTGGCATTTTCACCATTTATTTTGCCACAGACAAAAGTAATTTGGAAAAATGCAATCGGCTTGTAATGAATGAATTAGCAAAAGTACGTAACGAATCTTTGGGGACGTTGCAACTGCACCGAGCCAAGCAACAAATCATTGGGCAGCTGGCAATGGCAGAAGAAAGCAACCTCAGCCTGATGCTCATGCTGGGCAAAAGTATGCTTGATTTGGGGAAAATAGATACCTTAAACGAAATCTTCGAGCAGATAGAACGCGTTTCTGCACCACAATTACTGGCGATTGCCAATGAAATGCTTGATGAAAAAGTATTGAGCAAGTTAGTATATCTCCCTGAAAATTAAAAATATAGCTAAACTTACAAGCACATCACCTCCCGATAATTATCTTTTTTTGGATAGGTGGTCTGCCTTGCTCTACAAACTCAAAACAATAAAATCCATTTGCTAAACTGCTTGTGTTCAGACTATTCATTCCAGTATTTAGATTTTTATAAGTGGCTACTATTTTTCCATCTATACTCATTACGCGCAGGATATTTTGCGAAGAAACTTGCGGTAAGATATTGATGAATATTTCACTATTGGCAGGGTTTGGGAACAAATTGATGCGAGCATTCGCACTACCATCTTCCTCTATGCCATTGACCGTAACTGTGGGTGGGTTAGTATTCAGAACCATATACATTGTATTTTCGGGCAGTTGTACGCTTACCTGCGTAGCTGTTTTATTCAAAAAAATCTCTTTACTCACTACTCCGTAGATGTCAAGCAAATAAGCAGACTTGACGTTGGTATTGTTAATTGTAACTGTCATGTTGGTATTTTGCGCCTGCCAGGGCATCACCCCTGTATTAATTACCCTGAATCCATCAATATCTTTATCACCTATACGAACCTTAGCAGGTGTTTCGTCCCAGCGTGTAGGGCGATAAATCGTACCCACTTGAATCAGGATTTTCTCAGAGGCTTTGAGTGGTTTTTCGTCCATTGCTACTACATTTACTGTAGCATACTCATTTTGAGAAACGATTTGCACATCAGTAAGTTGTGTAGTAGGAGAGGCACTTTTCAAGAAGCCTGTAATGCCTTGGGCGGAGGGTGCGTCCATAGTACAGATGCCTTTTTTATAATCCCACTTAAGCTGATTGGTATTGCTGGTAACGATTTTGTCTTTGAGGTTCATAAGCTGGTTGAGGTTAGGTGCAATAGTTTTAGCGTCTGCCTCAGTTCCATATTTTACCTGAACGGGACCTGCTAAGTAGGCAATGGGGGCTATTTCGGTCTGAGTAGTATTGCCCATATTTTCCCAACTATCTCTGTTAGGGTCAAAACTATTTTCTTCGGCTATTATAGGCATTTTTCTTTCCCAGATAGAGGTGAGTTTGCGTTCCTCAGCAACTACGGTACTTCCTTCACTTACATAGCTTTTTCTAAAAAGCAAGGCGTTGGCAGGGAACAGAGAAACTTGTCCTGGGGTCGAGGCAGTCCATCGGTACATTGCCTTTTGTCCATTAATATTTGTGAAATCGAAGTATGGAAATGGGTCTATGCCCGATGTAGTGGCTGAAAACCAAAAAAATCCATCTACGCCCGTTAAAGACATATAAGCAGAAATTAAGAAAAGTCCTTCACTCTGATACTTGTGTGGCAGATTCCAGCCACTTTCTGTTACCAAAAATGGCTTATTAAATGACTGTTTGATATTAATAGGCAGCTGTTCAGGGCTAAAAAGCACAGAGCCTCCCACGTACCTATGTCCAGGGTCTATGCGCCATCCGTTATTTTCGCCCGTATGCTGTGGGTCATAGTAGCGATTCACCGCCATTACGTCTGTTGCTTCGTTTGTCCATCTTTCTGCATCATTGAGTAGCGTACTACTTGCTGTTTTCCAGTTCATTGCATTGATAAGCTGCTTGCACCCTAATCCTTTGAGTGAGGTAACTATTTCTTCATAAAACTTGCGCTGATGCTCTGAAAGAAACTGCACCATATCGTTTACGCGCTTTGCCTTACCGCCCGACTGTGGTACAGTAGCATCATAAATTAAATAAATGCCTAAGCGTTTATTTGCCATGTTGTCTGTGGGGGTAGTCGCGCCCGCCCAAGCCGTAGTAATACCCTGATTAGTAGTGTACTTAGCAATAGCCCACTCATAAAATTTTTCCTCTATCAGCTTTAATAAGTCGCTTTTTACGCCTTGTATCGTCCAAAATAGCACGCTATCTTCGTTTTTTATTTGAATAATTGCTACCGAAGGTTCGTCTTTGAGGGGAATTTTGGTGTAGGGGTTTTCTCGTGTATATAGAATTTCACACCATTTTTTATACGCATTTTTAAATCGGTCGTTAAAGTACATTAATGCCCATGGCTGCACACCTTTTTTATACTCCCCCAGTTGCCAGGTTTCAGGAATATCATTTGCAAAACCTGCCCAAAAAGGACTAATTACAGTATAGATACCTTCTTTTTTCATTGCTGCTACTACTTTCCAAATTCCATCTATTTCTGCCATATCTACGGCATTAATATCGCTGGTATTGGCTTTGGAAAAAATAGCACCATGATACCGAACCATGTTTACACCCATTTTTGCTAAAAAGCGCGCATAACTTGCTAACTGTGCGTTGCTCATTTGCTTACCTATTTCTGCCCCATTCATCGCCCAGAAGCGTATTGGTTTGCCTGCTCCTGTAAGAAAACTTTTGCCATCGGCAGACAGTTTAACAAAACCTGTTTCGCCTGCCGTAGTCTCGTTCAGGTAGCGCAAATCCAAAAGCGCATCTTTGGAAAATACATCTTCCTTATACTCCACGTTCCATGTCTGTGCAGAAAGGAATGGAGTACCAAATAAAAATATACAAATTATAACTATTATTTTTTTCATATCTATCAAAAAGTTGTTTACTTTCACTTAAAGAAGCATAAAAGACGTTTTTCTAACTCTTTTTATCATAAATTTTTAGTAAACTTAATCTTGCACTAAGTTAAAAAAGTCTTGAATAACATTTTCCCTTAGCAAAATCTATCTTTGTCTTTTGGATAGAATACTTTTACTTCGAACAAAATTTTTAAAATATGTTTGCTGAAATTTTTACAGAAGAAACCTTACCTGTTTTTACAGATAGCCTTATCAAACAAAATGCTCATTTTCAGGTAATTGTAGATAAATATGGCTACCCTCCCTACTGGCACAGAACACCCAATTTCGAAACGCTTATCAAAATTATTTTGGAACAACAGATTTCGCTTGCTTCTGCAAAAGCAGCTTACGACAAGCTGGAGGAGAAAATCGTCGAAATTAATCCTGAAAATATACTTGCGCTCACAGATAAGGAACTCAAAGACTGCTATTTTAGTCGTCAAAAAGCGGCGTATGCAAAGGATTTATCTTCAGAAGTTTTGGCAAAAAGACTTGATATTGAAACACTTAATCAAAAATCTGCTTCAGAAATTCGCACCCAACTCACTGCCGTCAGAGGTATAGGCAACTGGACGGTAGATGTCTATTTGTTGCTGTGTTTGCATCATTTGGATATTTTCCCTATTGGTGATTTAGCAGCAGTTAATTCACTGAAAATGTTGGGGTTAGTAGATAAACAGAGTAGCAAAGAAGATATTTTGGCTTTGATGGAAACTGCAAAACCCTATCGTTCTATCGCTACTTATCTACTTTGGCATTATTATATTCAAGAAAAAGGCTTAAAAATTTAACCAATATATACCGTTTTGATATTAGTAAATTCTCTAATTCCCTGTGCGTAAAGCTCTCTGCCGTAGCCCGATTTTTTTGTGCCACCAAAAGGCATACGCGGGTCAGATTTTGCCAAAGTATTGATATAAACCGCACCCACTTCTAATTGCTTGCTCATGCGTTCTGCTCGGTGAATATCTTGGGTAAAAACAGTGGCGGAAAGTCCAAAATCTGTTGCATTTGCTAATTTAAGTGCCTCATTTTCAGTTTTAAAGGAAGAAATAGCCATGATAGGTCCAAAGGTTTCTTCATCAAAAATAGCCATACCCGCCTTTACCTCGGTCATCATAGTAGGCTGATAAAAACTGCCTCTATGCTCACCGCCCATGATTAATTTTGCCCCTTTTTTAAGCGATTTTTGGACTTGTTCGTGTATTTTTTCAGCCAAATCCAGTCGAGCCATCGGACCTATATCTGTTTTTTCGTCCAGTGGGTCGCCTACTACCAATCTCTCCATTGCCTGCTTTGCAAACTCGACGAACTTATCTAAAACGCTTTCCTCTACCAAAAACCGCTTTGCCGCAATGCAACTTTGTCCACCATTTATCATGCGCGACTGCACTGCCGTTCTTGCTGCTGTACTCAAATCTGCATCAGCAAAAACGATAAATGGGTCGCTTCCCCCCAGTTCTAACACTGTTTTTTTGATGTGTGCGCCCGCCGCAGATGCTACCGCAATGCCTGCGCGTTCGCTACCTGTGAGTGCTACACCCTGAATAAAAGGACTGCCTATTATTTGTCTAATTTGCTCATTATCAGCGATTATGGTCTGGAAAGCACCACGAGGGAAGCCCGCCGTCAAGAAAATATATTCTATCACCAATCCTGTGCGAATAGTGCTTGTAGCAGG
>JAAFJS010000075.1 GCA_013298985.1 Cytophagales bacterium | reverse complement strand
TCAAGACGAATAGTTTGAGGTAAATCGTTGCAAAACGTATAAGCAAAAATAAAAAAAAATCACCACAAATCTCACAATTATCAGAAAACTAAAAAATTTCATCAGATAAAAATGATAAATTGCATTTGTTTTTAAAAAGGAGGTGTAAAATATTAGTATCAGATACCAAATGTGGCAAATCATATTCAAAATTCATAGTTTCATCAAAAGAATGCAAGTAAAAACAATTAAACCGTTTGGGAAAAACCTTAAAAATCACGAACTTAAAATAACTATTTGTGATAAAAACCAAGATATAATTACTTTGTATGGTCAGCTCTTTGCCCAAGAGGACATTCGAGAGGGAGTTCCCACCGTTTATTGACATTCAAGAATAAACCGTTCTTGGATTTTGAATGTTCCCACCGTTAAAACGGTGAGTTATATTTAACCTACCGTTTTAATGCCGCAGTGGAACTGGTAGGAACTCAAAGAACGAGTATTTTATGAAAACCAATTAACGGTGGGTTCGTATTAATAAGCAATAGCTTACCGTTTTAACGGTAAAAATGTCATCAGAAAGTATAATTTTTACAATAGAGAAAAAAACTTTTTTTATTTTTCATCATTTATAATCACATAATGAGCAATTTAGTAGAAAGTATTGCCTTTAATGGCATCAAATACGTCGAAGTAGTTTGGGCAAATGTCAGCGTTTCCAAATCTGTTGTATAATAGTGATATAAATGCGCTACTTTTTGTATATTTATTTTCAATTGGCGTGCTACTTGTGTCAAAGAATAACTTAATTTGAGCAAATCCATTACATTTGCCTCATAAAATAGCGTAAAACGACCATTTTCCTGGGCAAAAGTAATCTCAGGTTTGGATAATTTATTTGTTATTTTATGACGATAAATAGATAAATCACAATGAAAAAAACAACGATACTGAAAAAAAGACAAATGTTCCCAAGTACGCTCATAATAACTATGAACTACTAAATCAGAAGGTAAGTTTGTATTGGAGTAGGTCAAATAAATATGGGCTTCCAATAATTGGTCATCTTTTTTGATATAAGCTATTGAAAAAGACGGAGGAAGTGATAAAAAATCTTCAAGATAATTCGCTAATTCCATTTTGATAAGTTTTTTGTAAAAATATTAAAACTTCAAGTAAAATCATATAGAACCGAAATGCTGTTATAAAACTTATTTTTGAAATTGTCAAAGACAAAAACGCATTTGATAAAATCGAAAGTCAGTTTGTAACTATTGACAAATAAAAATTTGCAGATAATATTATTGGGTGTGGAAAAGCTATTCAAGGTTTAGAAAGTTAAGTGTTTTTTTGTAATTTTGTATAAATCCAAACCCATGAACACTGAATTTCTAAACAAAATTACCTGCGGAGATTGTCGTGAATGACTTCCCAAATTAGAGAAAGAAAGTATCCATCTTTTTTTGTCTGATATTCCCTACGGAATAAATTTAGATGAGTGGGACGTTTTGCATAACAATACAAATTCTGCCTTGTTGGGCAGTTCACCAGCACAGGAGGGGAAAAATGGCTTCAAAAGACGTGGAAAACCCATCAATGGTTGGTCTTCCGCGGACAAAAACAGTGGCAAAGAATACGAAGAATGGTGTTATTCGTGGGCAGAGCAGCTTTTTCCACTACTAAAAGAAGGTGCAAGTGCTTTTGTTTTTGGGGCAAGACGAACTTTGCACCGAGCCATCAATGCTTTTGAAGACAGTGGTTTTTTGCTAAAAGATGTCTTGGCTTGGAGGAAAACTTCGGCATACCACAGGGCACAAAGATTAAATATTGTGCTGAAAAACAGAGGATTAGAACAAGAATTACAGGAGTGGGAAGGTTGGCGTTTGGGAGATTTAGCCCCGATTTACGAACCCATTGCTTGGTTTTTTAAGCCTTATAAAATTACAATTACAGATAATATTCTTACAAATGGTGTAGGTGCAATCAACACAGAAATTTGTAAAATCAATGGCGTAAGTCCGACCAATTTATTAGAATTTGGCTTTGCAGAAAACGAGGAAAAATATCATGAAGCCTAAAAACCTTTGGCTTTGATTGAATTTTTGATAAACCTTACCACCAAAGAAAATCAAATTGTTTTGGATAGTTTTGTGGGAAGTGGTACAACAGCAGTTGCAAGCAAAAACTTGAATAGGAATTTTATTGGTTTTGAAATCCACGAAAAATATTGTGAAATAGGAAATTTGCGTTTGAATAATAGGAAAAATAATGAATTAGAGGTTAAATATAAGCCACAATTTACTTTGTTTGTAAAATGAGAAACTTCACTAAAATATTAATATTAATTGGCTTACTACTGACGATAGTAACGTTTTACTACGCGTCTACCTACGGCTGGGGCATAGGCAAGTGGCGCAAAGGTGAAAAAGAGGAGTTCCGCAGTACCGCAGGCAGAACGATTCGCAGTGGTGGGTCAAGGTCTGGAAAATAGCATGATGGCTAAATGAGATAAAAACAAAACGCCTGTTCTTTTAGGGAACAGGCGTTTTTTATGTTTTAATCAGGTGAAATTTATGCTTTTGCCGTTTTTATTTTTGGCGTTTTAGCAGGCGTAACCACAGGTTTTGCCGCCAAAGCCTCTTCTTCCATTTGCTTATATTCTTTTTCGGTAATGGTGTCTGCCACAATCGCCGTTGCGATAAAGATAGAAGAATAAGTACCAAATACCAGACCTACAATCATCGCAAAAGAGAAACCTTTTAACACTTCGCCACCTGCTATAAAGAGAATAAATACTACAATAAAGGTAGTGAAAGCAGTAATGAAAGTACGACTAAAAGTGCTTCCTATCGCTTCATTCAGTGTTTCTGCCATTGTTGTTTTCTCTGTCTGGTTGTTCAGGTATTCCCTAATACGGTCAAATACCACCACAGTATCATTGATAGAATAACCAATAATGGTCAATATCGCCGCTACGAATACTTGGTCTATTTCATACGATAAGCCCAAGTTCCTCACGATAGCTGTCATGGCAAAGGTAATCAATACGTCGTGGAACAAGGCAATAACCGCGCCCAAACCAAACTGCCACTTGCGGAAACGAACGACGATATACGCAAAAATTGCCGCCAAAGAAGTCAATACAGCCCACAATGCCGAATCCCTGATGTCAGAGGCTACGGTTGCCCCTACTTTGGAAGTGCTTACTACTTTGGGGTTTGATTTTTCAAAATCTTTCAAGCCCGTTAGCAAGGCACTCATTACTTTGGCATCAGCCTCGTCAGAGTCATCATCAATCAAGTAAACTGTGGTAACTTTAATTTTATTGTTTGAGCCATAAGTTTTGACTTCTGTACCTTTTTCTTCGAAATTATCTACCAAAGCCGAACGTATATCAGAGGCGATTACTTTTTCATTAAACTCTACGATAAAAGTCCTACCGCCTTTGAAGTCCACGCCAAAGTTTAATCCTTGGAAGGCAATCAAGGTAAAGCCAATCGCAATGATAGAGCCTGAAAGTGCGTAGGCAATTTTCCTTTTTTGAATGTAAGGAAACTTCATATTTGTAAATAAACTTTTAGAGAAAGGCAGATAGAAAGAAAGTTTAGACTGGTCACCTTTTTTGGCTATTATCCACTCTATAATCACCCTTGAAATAAATACGGCAGTGAAAAACGAACAAATAATGCCTATCATCAAGGTAATAGCAAAGCCTTTGATAGGACCTGTTCCGAAGGAATACAAGAAAAACGCAGTCAATAAAGTAGTGATGTTAGAGTCAAAAATAGTCCAGAAAGCACGTGCAAATCCTTCGCTGATGGATTGGGTGAGGGTTTTTCCTGCACGCATTTCTTCGCGTATCCTCTCAAAAATCAATACGTTAGCATCTACTGCCATACCAATCGTAAGTACGATACCAGCTATGCCAGGAAGCGTCAGAGAAGCACTTAACTGAGCCAAAATGCCTACGATAAAAAATACGTTTACCATCAATGCCGCATTAGCTACCCAGCCACTTGACGCATAGTAAACTGCCATGAAAACTACTACCAAAAGGAAACCAACCAGTACAGACATCAAGCCTTGCTGGATAGATTCCTGACCCAAAGATGGACCCACCACAGCCTCTTCCACAATGCGTGTAGGCGCAGGTAACTTGCCTGCTTTCAAGATGTTAGCTAAGTCTTTTGCTTCTTCAATCGTAAAGTTGCCAGTGATAGAAGACTGACCACCACTGATTTCGTTTTGGACGACAGGTGCAGAATATACAAAATTATCTAATACGATAGCTACCCTGCGGTTTACGTTTGCGCCTGTCAATTTTCTCCATAACCTTGCACCTTCGGAGTTCATACTCATAGAAATATCTGCTCGGCCTCTTTCGTCAAAGCCCTGACGTGCATTGGTAATAACCTCGCCACCTAATGGGGCTTTGCCGCCTTTTCCTTTTTTGATAGCATATAATTGGTAATAAGACTTTCCGCTATTGTCGTTTTTGTCTTTTTGCATTGCTTTTACGTCCCAAATAAACTTCAAGTTATTGGGAAGAAGACTTTTTACACCGTCGTCGTTCAGCACACGATTGATAGCCACCGTATCGCCCGCTTCATATACTAAATCAGGAATACCTTGGAAACGAACCATTTTTGCAAAGAAAGAAGAAATGCCTTCGGGTTGGGTAACAGAATCTTTTTTCGCCAATGCCGCAGAGTCAGTTTTTACTGTATTTGAATCAGTTTTAACATTTTCCGCTGTTTTGGTACTATCTGTATTACCTTCTGCTTTCAAAGTATCATTGTTTGCCACCAGCGCAGAAAGGTCTTCAGGCTTTGTATTATCTGCTTTTTTGGTAGTATCTTTTGAGCTTTTCTCTTTTTTCAACAAATACGTATTAATCGCCATCATCGACTCATTGTACTCATTGCCTTCCCATACTTCCCAAAACTCTAACTTTGCTACACCTTGCAACAGTTTTCGCACTCTCTCAGGATTATCTACGCCAGGAAGCTCTACTTGGATACGACCAGAGTTAGGAATACGCTGTACGTTAGGCTGAGTAACCCCAAACTTATCGATACGCGTCTTGATGATATTATAAGAACGGTCAATCGCATTTTCAACTTCTGAGGTAATGATTCTTTTGATTTCTGTATCAGTCGTTGTTGCTTCAATCATGCCTTGGTTGGCTGCATTGGCAAAGATTCTGCCCAGTTGGTTTTGTCCTGCTAATTTTTCGTATTCACTAAAAAAGATAGAAGCAAAATTTTCTTGCCCACTTTTTACATCTTTTGCCGCTTTTAATGCCTTGCGGAAGTTATCATCATTGCTATTGCCCGACATAGCAGTAATAATCTCAATCGGAGAAACCTCCAATACTACGTGCATTCCGCCTTGCAAGTCAAGCCCCAAGTGCAGTTCGTGGTCTTTTACTTCCTTATAAGTATATTGAGCAAAGCCCAAATCGTACACAGGCAAATTCCAAATAGAATCCAAATATTTGGTTTTCTTGTAATAATCTACATTGCCTTTGGAGTCGGTTGCGTAAGCGGTTGCATCACTTTGTACGCCCGAAGAAATCAATGTAAAAGACAGATAATACAAACAGAGTAAAGTTACAATAATTGTAACTGCTGTGATAAAATTCTTGTTCATCATAAGACTTTAACAGTTATGAGTTATGGGTTATAAATTATGAGTTGTGTTGAATAAAAAATACTAACTTAGAGAAACTGAACGATGAAGTTGAGTCATTCAAAGACCTGTCATCAGTCATGTCATTCATCATTAGTAATTCATTATTTACGGTGCATTGACGCAAATCGAAGTTTGGAAAAGCGTAACAAAGTACGCCAGAGGTGTAATAAATTGGTGTGTAACAAAATTGATTTTTTCGGGAATGAAAAACTCAATAAAAACTGGTAAAACGTATAATTGCTTGCTAAAATCCCATTGTAAACCCGCATTGACTACTGCATGGAAAGGATTTTCTGTTAGTTTTGCGGTCTTGCTATTGTCTTCATTTTGAGAATCTTCTGCCTTTTCTATAACCTCTTTTTTCTTGCTATTCTCTTTTTTGACAAATAAAGAAACACTACTGCCCAAAAGAGCGCAGAGTGTAAGCAACAAAAAGAGTGTGCTATAAAACTTTAATATGAGAGGTTTCTTCAACATCAATGACTTTATTTCCCTAATTTGAGGCGCAAAAGTAAGAAATAAAATCAAAGTTCCGATAATTTTTGATTTTATTTCTTCAAACTATTCAAAATATTGCCCAAAATACCTTGTACTTCCGCCGAAAACCAGTGGTCAATGGTAGCGGCAAAGGTTTCCTCGTCTGGTATTTGCAGTTGTTTGATAAGTTCTCTACGAAGATTTAACTTCGTTCTCTGCCAGGTAAAGCTATCAAAAGCAAGGTATTGCCTCATTTTTTCTTCGGCTTTGCTCAATACTTCGGGCAAAGGAACTACGGCATCGAGCAGTTGCATTTGTTGGGCTTCTTGGGGACTCATCAGCTTGCCTTCCATCAGGTTTTGGTAAGCATTGCGCTCGCCAATCCAAAAAGCGTAGAGGCTATGAATGTGTTTGGGAACAATAATTCCGACGGGAACTTCATTTAACCCAATTTTATAGTTGCCCTCAGCCATCACCCTATAATCGCAGCAAACCGCCAAAACACAGCCTCCCGCAGGGCTATGTCCCGAAATAGCAGCAATCAGTGGCTTCGGAAACTTGACCAATTCGAGCATCATACCCGTAAAGTTTTTCCAAAAAAGTTGCATTTCTGCCTTGTTGTACCTACTCATCTCCAATAAATCCAAGCCTGCGGAAAAATAACCTTCTTTTCCTGTGAGAATCAATCCTTTGACTGTGCTGTCATTGGCTATATGCTGGGCTAATTCCGAGATTTCCTGAATCATTTGCAGATTGATAGGATTTGCCTTGCCTCTGTTTAGCTGGGCGATGGTATAACCTTCTTTATGAGTGAGTTGGATAGTTTGCATTTTGGAGATTTGATGTTTGAAAAAAATAATTACACTTCAATTTTTTGATAAACTTAGTAATATTTAGTACATTTTGAAAGAATAGGAAAATAAATAAGTGATAAATAGTAATTACAGCAACTTTTTTAAACGTTTTGAAACTCCGTTAGGAGTTTTATGTTGGTAGAAATAGTAGAGTTGATATTCACAAACTCCGTTAGGAGTTTAATATTCAATTTTGTACAAGAATGTTTATTTTTGTTGATATACTTCAAAAATATTCGATTATATAAAAATTAGGACTTACGCAGAGGTTCTTTTAGACACTTTAACTGCTTATAGTGAGGCTAAAAACAGCAAAAAAATATCGTGCCTGCTAAATTAGGCAAAATTCGTTTTGCTCGTTTTCAAAATTTACATTTTAAGGCGTTTTAAGCGTATATTTCATTAGTTTCAAATTTTTGCGTAAGTCCTAAAAATAAGCAGATAATCATTTTTTTTATTATTCCTCAAAAATGAAATAAAAGGCATAATTTTGCAGTTGATTCATTAAGAAAAGCGGTCATACCTTGTTAAAAATAAAAATATTGATAGCATTAGTTCTATTATTCAAGACTTAATTTCATATTGCAATAAATTCATTAAAACAATTCAGGTGAATGATTTGTTTGGGTTTTCAAACATAATTATTTCCCATATATCACCCTCATATTCATAAACTTAATCTGAAAAAAATGGTTATATAAATACAAAATGGATAAAAATAAATTGGCAACAGAGATTAAATATTCACTTCGTCCGCCTCAGCGTATTGCTCTCTTTACAATGCTCGCTTTGCTCACGCTTGCGTGCAGACCTGACGCGATAGACAAAAGCCTTAAAAACACGTCGAAGCAGTATTCTCTTGATGATTTTTATAATGCACCTTACCTCAAAAAACCTTCCTTTTCCCCCAAAGGTGATAAAATATTGATTTCGAGCAATAAAAATGGTATTTTTAATGCCTATGAACTTTCTTTGCAGACAGGCACGCTTTCGCCCTTGACAGCATACGCAACCAATGCCGCTTATGGTATTTCTTATTTCCCTGAAGATGAACGAATTTTGTATTCCTTAGAATTGGGGGCTGACCTTTCACACATTTTTGTTCGCCATCTCGACGGCACTTCTACTGACGTAACGCCCGACTCGACCTCCAAAGCGATGTTTTACAAATGGAGTGAGGACAAGCAGGCATTTTATTATCTCTGCAACAAACGCGATAATCGCTATTTTGATATTTACAAACTACGAATTAACAACCTCAATGCCAAGCCTTTACAGCCCGAATTGCTTTTTGAAAACAAAGATGGTTACGAAATAGAAGGTATGAGCAAAGATGAAAATTACTTGGCTCTTGGCAAAATATACACAAAAAACAATGCAGATATTTATCTCCACGAACGCAAAACAGGGAAAACAGAAAAAATAGTAGGTAACTCAGCCTCAGCAAATTACACAGTTGGCGTTTCCAAAGATGAAGCCGAAATTTATTACCTTACAGAGGAGGAAAGTGAGTTTTTTTACCTCAAAACCTATAATTTCAAAGAAAGAAAACACCAAACACTTACCAAAGAGAATTGGGACATTAGCGAAGTGCATTTCTCCCCACAGAAAACCTATCATGCCTTGCTGATTAACGAAGATGCCCAAACGAAATTGAAGCTGTATCAAAATGCTGATAACAAGCAAATTAAGATTCCCAATTTGCCTTGTGGAGATGTGAGCATGGTCAATTTTTCCAGAGATGAAAAGCAAATGTGTTTTTTGCTCAATAATCCCGTTTGCCCAAATGATTTGTATATTTACAGTTTTGAAAATCAAGAACTTAGAAAGGTAACAGACCTCGTAAACTCTAAAATAGACCGCAATCAGTTGGCTGAACCTGAGTTTGTTAAGTTTCCGTCGTTTGATGGCTTAGAAATTCCTGCCCTACTCTATAAACCGCTACATCTGAAAGAAAACCAACAAATTCCAGCCATCGTTTGGGTGCATGGTAGTCTGGGTGGGCAATGCAGAGCTACTTATACGCCCATGATTCAACATCTTGTTAATCAAGGGTATGCAGTGCTTGCTGTTAATAACCGCGGGAGCTTTGGGTACGGAAAAACGTTTAGCCAAGCAGATGATGGCAAGGTAGGCGTGGTAGATTTGAAAGATTATATTGCGGGCAAAGAATTTTTGGAAAAAACAGGTTATGTCAAAAAAGGGAAAATAGGAATCATGGGCGCAGGCGCGTATGGCGGCTATATTCCGCTTGCGGCACTGGCTTTTGCGCCTACCGAATTTGCGGTTGGCGTAGATTTATTTGGTGTAGCAAACTGGTACAGAGTGCTTAAAAGTGTGCCAGCCTCGTGGACTCCCATCAAAGAAATGCTCTACAAAGAACTGGGAAATCCGACCACAGATTCTATTGCTTTACATCAAAAATCTCCTCTATTTTTTGTAAGTGAAATTACGCAACCCTTGATGATTGTGCAGGGTGCAAATAACCCGCGCGTTCCCAAGTCAGAAACAGACCAAGTTGTCAAAGAATTAAAACTCAATAAAATTCCTCATAAATACTTGGTTTTCAGTGATGAGGCTTATTTTTTTTCCAAAAAAGAAAATGAAATCAAAGCGCATAAGGAAATTATGAAATTCCTCAATGAATTTTTGAAGGGCGAGCCTAACCAAGTCCAGTAAAATTGGCAAGACAAAATTTCTTATTTTTAAACTAAAACTATACATGAAAATTACACTCATTGGCTATGGCAAAATGGGCAAAACCATCGAGCAAACTGCCCTGCAAAGAGGTCATCAAATTTCACACAAAATAGATGTGGGCAATCAGCAAGACTTGCACCAAATCAAAAAAGGAGATACAGACGTAGCTATCGAATTTACGCAACCTGAATCTGCCTTTGAAAATGTGAAGTATTGTACTGAAAATCAAATACCTATTGTCTGTGGCACTACGGGCTGGCTCGAAAAAAGACCCATCATCGAAAGCATTTGTCAAGATAAAAAGAGTGCCTTCTTTTATGCTTCTAATTACAGTATTGGTGTAAATATCTTCTTCAAAATCAATCAATTATTAGCAAAAATGATGAATCATTATCCACACTACGAGGTAAGTATCGAGGAAATTCATCATACCGAAAAAAAAGATGCACCAAGCGGAACAGCTATTACGCTGGCAGAGGGAATTATTGGTGAGCTTCATAGGAAAAAAGGCTGGAAATTAGATGAAATCATTGATAATCAGATAAATATTACTGCCTTGCGCCAACCCAATGTACCAGGTACGCACACAACTTTTTACCAATCTGTGATAGACACCATCGAGATAAAGCACACCGCGCACTCTCGCGAAGGCTTTGCATTAGGTGCAGTTTTGGCGGCGGAGTGGCTCAAGGACAAGCAAGGCGTATTTGGCATGGGTGATTTGCTCGGTTTTTAATCTCTTGTTTTTTGTCTTTTAAAAAATTCCCAAATTAGGCTCGTTCCTATTATTTTACTTAGACGCAATTTAATCCAAAATGTTTAATCTCGAAGCTGGAGAAGTTTTATTGGTGGATAAACCGCTTACATGGACTTCCTTTGACGTGGTCAAAAAAATCAAAATCGCAGGCAAAATCTCCAAAGTAGGTCACGCAGGTACGCTTGACCCCTTGGCTACGGGCTTGCTGATACTCTGTACGGGCAAAAAAACAAAGGAAATAGATAATTATCAGGCACAGACCAAAGAATATACAGGCAAAATTCTTTTAGGAAAAACGACCCCAACCTTAGACTTGGAAATGCCTTTTGACAGCGAAACTGACACCAGCTTGCTGACAGAAAGCATGGTATTAGAAGCAGTTAATCAGTTCAAAGGGAAGCTGTTACAAATCCCTCCAATTTTCTCGGCTATCAAAATTGATGGAAAAAGGCTTTACAAAAAAGCAAGAAAAGGCAAACCAATTGACGTAGAGATAAAGCCCAGAGAAATAGAGGTGTATGAGTTTGAGATTACAGAATTTGCGCTCCCTGAAATTAGTTTTCGTATTACTTGTTCCAAAGGCACATACATTCGCAGTTTGGCGCGTGATGTGGGCGAAAAATTAGGCGTAGGAGGCTGTTTATCTGCACTTCGACGTACTAAAATTGGAGATTTTTCGGTAGAAAATGCGTGGAAATTAGAAGAAATTGTACAGCAATTAAAGGAAGAAAAAGTAGAAGAAAAAGATTCTACTTTATGAGATGAAATAGATTTAAAGTGATTTAACTAATTAAATACCAGATTGTTACAAATTAAAACTTTAATAATGTATAAAAAATGAAAAAATCATTCGTTGTTTTTCTGATAGTTTTGGTAGGATTTCTTGCTGTTTCCTGCAAAAAATCAGTAGCCCCTGCGCTTGATACCAATACCTTGCCTATTACTCCACTGCCCACACTCAAAGGCAGCGCGCCTTTTCTGATAGGTGCGTCGATTGACCCTACTTTTCTCAGAAATAATTTGCGTTATCGCGAAACCTTAATATCAGAGTTCAACAGCATCACGATAGAAAATATGATGAAAATGAACAATATACAGCCCGAACGCGCCCGCTTTGACTATGCGCGAGCAAACGAGTTAGTCAGTTTTGCCAACCAAGAAAAAATGCGTATTCATGGACACGCGCTGGTTTGGCATGAGGCACTGCCAGGCTGGATTTCAACATTTCAAGGAGATTCTTTGGCGTGGGAAAATTTGTTCAAAACGCATATTCAGACGGTAGCAAGTTATTACAAAGGCAAATTGGCGGGCTGGGACGTGGTGAACGAAGCTATTGATAATGATGGCGGCACGCGTAACGATAATAGCAGTCAGGGTAGTATTTGGCGAAGGAAGTTGGGCGCAGACTACATAGCAAGGGCTTTTCTTTATGCCAAAGAAGCTGACCCCAATGCTATTTTATTTTACAATGACTACGCGCAGGAAAGTAATCCAAAAAAATTGGAAGCTATTTTGAGAATGGTTGAAGATTTGAGAAAAAGCAATGTGCCTGTGGAAGGTTTAGGCTTGCAAATGCACATACACATCAATACGCCTGATGCGGGAATCGTCAATGCGATTACGAAATATGTCAAAACAGGCTTAAAAATCCATATTTCCGAGCTTGATATACAGCTAAATCCAAGCAATGAGACCTTAGAAAGACCAACGGTGGCGCAGCTGGAGGCACAGCGACTCAAATTCCTGACTGTAGTGCGTGCCTATAAAACGCTTGTCCCCAAAGAACAGCAGTATGGCATCACGCAATGGAATGTAGGTGATGCTGACAGTTGGCTACGTACTTACCTGAAAAAGAATGAGTTTCCCTTGCCTTTTGATATGAATTATGAAAAAAAAGTAAGTTATTATGGCATATTAGAGGGCTTAAGATAAGGTACATTTTAGAACTTGCTCAGGTTTTACTTCGTTTTTCTGTTTTTTTCCGTAACTTTGCGCCCAAAAATAGAAAGAGGTTTTTAGGTCATGGTTTACGTTTGTAGAAAAGAACATTTTAACGCGGCGCACAGGTTATATAATCCTGCGTGGTCAGACGAAAAAAATATGGAAATATTTGGGGCTTGCTCCAATAAGTATTTCCATGGGCATAACTTTGAGCTTATCGTGAAGGTCAAAGGCACACCACACCCCGATACGGCTTGTGTGATAGATTTGAAGCTATTGAGTAGAATTATCAAGGAACATATCACCGAAAAGGTCGACCACAAAAACCTGAATATTGAGGTCGATTTCCTCAAAGACAAAATGCCAAGTTGTGAGATTATCGTCATGGAATTTTGGAAAATCTTGGAAAAAGAGATTGCCAAAGTTTCAGATGCACAACTGCACTCGCTTACTCTTTATGAAACACATAATAATTTTGTCGAATACTTTGGCGAATGAAATACTACCTAATAGCAGGTGAAAAATCGGGAGATTTGCATGGGGCAAATCTCATCAAGGCTTTGCAAAAACATGACTCACAAGCCACTTTTCGCTGTTTTGGTGGTGATGAAATGCAAAAAGCAGGTGCGACTATTGTAAGGCATTATGCGTCCATGTCTTTTATTGGCTTTGTAAGTGTGATTCTTAACTTGAATACTATCAAGCGTTTGCTTCGCGAGTGTGAGGACGATATTCTCCAGCATCAACCCCACGTAGTTATCCTCATCGATTATGCGGGCTTTAATTTGCGAATTGCCGAGTTTGTCAAAAAATATGGTTTTACTACCTTTTATTATATCTCTCCCAAAGTATGGGCGTGGAACACCAAGCGCGCGTGGAAAATCAAAAAAATAGTGGATAGAATGTTTTGTATTATGACTTTCGAAAAAGCATTTTACCAACAATTTGATTATGAGGTAGATTACATAGGCAATCCTCTTTTTGATGCAGTGCAGGCGTTTCAATCCAACTCTAACTTTCACAAAGACAATGGATTAAACAAAAAAAAAATCATAGCAATCTTGGCAGGAAGCCGCAAAACTGAGGTCAAAAATATGCTATCTTTGATGGTAAGTACGGCAAAGTATTTCCCTGATTATCAGTTTGTAGTAGCAGGAGTTACCCACTTGGACAAGGCTTTTTACCAAATAGCAGCGCAAGAAGGGGTAAAAATTGTTTTTGACCAAACTTATGATTTATTAAATGTAGCCACTGCCGCGCTCGTAGCCTCTGGTACTGCCACCTTAGAAACGGCACTTTTCAATGTTCCGCAGGTAGTTTGCTACAAAAGCGACCCTATTTCCATGCTGATTGCGTGGTTTGTCCTCAAAATAGACTATGTTTCACTCATCAATCTTTCCGCAGCAAAGGAAGTCGTCAAAGAGCTATTGCAGTACGACATCACGACAAAGGCTTTAAGAGAAGAATTAGAAAAAGTGCTGGGCGAAAATAGAGAACGCATATTGCTTGACTATCAGGAGCTTAGAGAAAAAATCCAGACCGAAGCCAGCGCGTCAGAAACTGCCGCAAAGCTGATGTGGAAATACCTGAATGTTAATTGAGTTTTCTTTTTATTACTTTATTTTCTTTCTAAATTCATTAGCAGAGAAGCCCGTATTTTTTTTGAAAAATTTGGAAAAGTAGGAAACATCAAAATAGCCTAACTCACAGGCAATCTGAGAAATAGATAACTCTTGATTCGCAAGCATACGCTTACATTCCAAAATTACCCTTTGCGTGATAACTTCCGTCGCTGTTTTATTCAAAACAGACTTGCATATTCTATTTAAGTGCTTGGTAGTCATGTTCATTTTGCTGGCATAGAAGGCTGGACTTTTGGTCGAAACAAAGTTTTCCTCAATCAAATGCTCTAACAAATCTATTTTGGTATGATACACGTATGTTTTGTGTGGTTGCTGTAAAACATAATTTCTGGATACTTCTATCAAAATACAATCCATAAGGTTCAGCATTTTGTCGTTCTTCCATTGCTGATAATTTGAATATTCTTTGAAGGAAAGCGCAAATAATAGCTCCAATTCGTGCGATTCCGCAGGTGTAAACTTGATATGAGGCGTATTACTCGGATTGGAAAACAACAAATAATTTTTGATACTTTTATCCTTAAAATAGAGATTGTAAATTTCTGTGGTAATAAAAATCACATAACCTTCCATGTCTTCTGAAAGATGCCAGTTGTGTATCTGCCCAGGTCTGAGTGCGAAAAAACTGCCTTTTTCAACAGGATATTCCTTAAAATCTATGTAATGCTTTCCCGAACCTTGGTTAAAATACACAAATAAATAAAAACTATGACTATGCGGCTTGGTCGTAAAGCTATTGTTTATCAAGTGATTGCTCATCTTATTGACATAGAGATGTTCATTGAAATTGGCACACTTAAAGTTTTTTATTTCATAAATCGGATAACTTTGCATTATCTTGTGTCTTTTTTATACCAAAAATAGTGTATTTTGTACTAACTACAAAGCGTATTATGTCTTTATTTTGCAATATAAAACAAATTAAAGTCATGTATCATATCATAAAAAACGAATGTCCACATTGTTACCAAGGGAAGGTATTCAAGGACAAAAATCTGTTTACTTTGAGGTTTCCTCAGATGAATGACAAGTGCAGTCATTGCGGTTTTATATATGAAAAAGAGCCGGGTCATTTCTGGGGGGCAATGTATATAAGCTATGCTTTGGTGTCATTGGAAAGTGTGCTGACCTACCTGATAAGTACCTATCTTTTGGGCGTAAGTAGCGTTCCGTACATACTCATCAGCATTAGCATAGTCATCATACTATTCACGTTTTTCAATTTCAAACTTTCCAGATTGGTATGGCTGTATCTGTTCAAAGATTTTTAATAATCAAAACTTTTACAGTATGTATTATCATCTTGGCTTTGTCATCTTACCAAAAAACAGCAGCGGATTTCCCTGAGCTGAGAAAAGAAAATCGTTCTCCGCCTTCAGAACAGAAAGTATTACTCAAAAAAATCATGAGTTATTATGTTGATTTTCAACTGCTTGAATATGGGGAACAAAGAAATATTGTCAAATATATCTCCCCAAGCCCCTGCCTCTCTATGTGGGTAAATGCACATTTGTTGGAGTATGATAGCAAGAAGAATTGCCTTAAAACCTCTTCTTTTTGTGGGTGTAGTAAGTATTTCTATCAGTTAGAAAAAGAAGAAACTTACCACATATTTGTGAGATAAAGCAAAAATCTTAGCGTGGCATATTTGATGGGTTGTTAGTTTTTTAGCACAGGAGTTAGTAAAATTTAAGTAGCGATAGTTTTTTTGAAAATAGAAAAACTAACGCTATTTTTTTGTATCTTTGGCTATCAAAATAGACAATTACTTTTCAATAAATCAAACAAAAATGAATAAAAAACCGCTGATTTTGGTTTCGAATGATGATGGCATTACCGCCAAGGGCATACGCACATTAGTAGAGGTGATGCAGGAAATAGGAGATGTGCTGGTGGTCGCGCCTAACTCCCCGCAGTCGGGCATGGGACACGCCATCACGATTCACTCCCCCCTCAAAATCCACAAGTCTGATATTTTTGAAGGACTTTTTGAGAACAAAAACAACCACACTGTTGAGGCTTACGAAAGCTCTGGTACGCCCGCAGACTGCGTAAAGTTGGCAAAATACTATGTACTAAAAGGTGTGCCGCCCGATTTGGTGGTGAGTGGCGTAAATCATGGAAGTAATACCTCCATTAGTATCTTGTACTCTGGCACGATGTCCGCCGCCATTGAGGGTGCGATAGAGGGAATGCCCGCGATAGGTTTTTCTCTGTGCGACTTTGGCAGTGGCGCAGACTTTTCACATATCAAATCGTACATCAAAAAAATAGCTTTACAGGCATTAGAAACAGGTTTGCCCAAGGGAACTGCCCTCAATGTAAATTTCCCTGCGAAACAGTCAGAAGACATCAAAGGCATCAAGATTTGCAGACAGGCAAAGGCAAAGTGGCAGGAAGTTTTTGACGAACGTGCAGACCCGTATGGGCGCAAATACCTCTGGTTATCAGGTAGTTTTGTAAACCACGACCATGGGGAAGATACAGATGAGTGGGCGATTGCCAATAATTATATCTCCATCGTTCCTTGCGTTTTTGACCTGACGGCGCACCATGCCATCAGTATTTTGAATGATGAGTGGGAGATTTTGTAAGGTAATTAGTGAGTTCGGGACTCTTGGGCTGATTGGTCAGGAGTCCTTCTGCCTCTTTCATAATGGTTTCTAAGGTAGCATGGTATTCGGGGAAATGCTGCAAATTGTTATGCCCACCGCCAATAATGAGGTAAAGCATGGTATGTTCGGGTTGGATTTGCACCAAGTCCTTGCTTGCACGCGTGGTAATTAGCCTGTCTTTGGTGCCATGAATGATGCGAATAGGGCATCTGACATAGCGCAACCACACATTGGTTCGCAAACGAAAACGCAGTAAAAACCGCGCAGGCAAAATAATCAATGTGCGTTGCATGAGCCGCGACATACTGTAATAAGGCGATTCCATGATGAGCATTGCGGGGCTATTGGTCGAGGCTACTTTGGCGGCAAACCCAGACCCCAGCGAACGACCATACACAATAATCCTATCTTCGGGGTACATGGTGGCGAGCTTGGTATAAACGTACTGAAAATCAGTCTTCATGTCGCGTTCGGTGCGCCTGCCCGTACTTTTGCCAAAACCACGATAATCCAACATCACCACGTCAAATCCATGCTTGGTAAAATCCGTAGAAAACTTACCCCAGCCCTTGATACTGCGGCTGTTACCATGAAAATAAATCAACAAGCCCTTTGGAGGCTGTTCGGCAAAAAAACGAAGGGCATTTATCTTGACATCATCATCATCTACCTCAAAAAACAACTCCTCAAAGGGAAAACTGTAACTATACTTGAAGTCCGCAGGTAGTTTTTCGGGCTTGAACAGGAATCTTTCCTGAATCTTATACAGTACAAAGTAAATGATTACGTAGGCACTTAGCCCCAATAATACGTAGTCGAGTATGTCCATAAGAATAGGATATGATAAATGGAATTACCTATAAAATTGCTAAAAAAATTACAAGAAAATGCAAACTTCCTCTCTTTTTTTATTTCCCTATCAGTACATCGTAGGCTTGGGGTATCATTACTCCCTCAAAGCGGTTGGTCAGTCCATAAAATAGTAGGATAGTCCATAATGCTCCAACGACCAAAATCGTGATGGACTGCTCCCTTGGGGTTCGGCTAAAAATATTTTTTTTCATCTTCTTTTGATGAATACAGGCAATGTGTCCAAAGAAAGACATCACCGCAAGCCCATAATAAGGTATAAAAAACAAATTAAAAGGAAAAGTATTGACCCCTGCCACCCCAAAGTAAAAATTAGTATCGAGATGCAAAAGAAAACGCCCACCTAACACCGCGCTTACATGAATCATAAAGAAAAGAGCCAAATAAAGCCCCGTCCAAAGGTGAAGTTTGTCAAAATAGGAATTAGCAAATTGGTGATTTGACCTAAAAAGTGTAATCCCCGAAATGATTTGGACGAAAACAGCCATCAATAAAATAGTTTCGATAAAAACATTTCGATAAAAAATACGCAATATATTCATCATCTTGATATGCGCGTCCGCACCGAAGATGCTACAAAAATGATTGAATAAGTGAAGTCCAATAAAAATAGAAATTATCAAACCTGAGTAATAATGTATTTTTCTCATTGGGTTAAGTTTTTTTACAATAGACTTGTTTAGTTGGGGAATTTATAATGTTTTTAGCACACAGATAACACGGATTTTATGGATAAAACACGGATTTTTTAATTTTTGTCCGTAAAAATCTGCCAAATCTGCCTTATCAGTGTGCCTAATTTATCAAATCAACTTCCAAAAAACAAGCGCAATTACTGATTTGCGTTTGACATCAATTAGATGTTTTTGTAACAGCAAATAATGCCTCCAATAACATCTTGCTGAGGGCGAAACTAAAAAATCAAAATTAATTTTATCACAGAAAGATACTCATTTTCTTTCCAATTTAGAATTTTCACAAATTTCCTTACCTTTGCCCTTCATTAAATTATGGATTACTAATAAATAACTGCCCATCAATTTATTTTCAAAAAATTAGTAATTCGTAATTGTTAATTCGTAATTTCAATGATGAAGTACAAAGAGCATAAACAAACCATTACGCAACTTGGCACGCATATCAATCAAGAAGTATTAGCGTTTTGGAAAGAACAAAAGATTTTCGAGCAGTCGATAAGCAATCGCGAAGGCAAACCGACTTTCACTTTTTATGAAGGTCCGCCTTCTGCTAATGGTACACCAGGGATTCACCACGTCATGGCGCGCACCATTAAGGATATTTTTTGCCGTTATCAAACGCTGAAAGGAAAACAGGTAAAGCGAAAAGGAGGCTGGGATACGCATGGACTGCCTGTGGAGCTACAGGTAGAGAAGGAGTTGGGCATTACCAAAGAGGACATTGGCAAGAAAATCAGTGTGGCTGACTACAATAAAAAATGCAAGGAAACGGTGATGAAGTACAAAGACCAGTGGGACGAACTCACCGAGAAAATGGGCTACTGGGTCGACCTCCAAAATCCATACATCACGTTCGAAAACAATTATATCGAATCTTGTTGGTGGTTGCTCAAACAACTGTATAACAAGGGTTTACTCTACCAAGGATTTACCATTCAGCCCTATTCTCCTGCGGCAGGAACGGGCTTGAGTTCGCACGAACTCAACCAGCCTGGCACTTATAGAATGGTGAAAGACACCACCATCGTTGCCCAGTTCAAAATCAAAGGTACACAAAACGATTATTTCTTGGCGTGGACGACTACGCCTTGGACGCTACCTGCGAATACGGCTCTGGCGGTGGGCAAGGACATCGATTATGTAAAAATCAAAACGCATAACCAATATACCAATCAACCTGCCAACGTCATTATGGCAAAAGCCCTCATGGGCAAGTTGTTAGGTAATAAATATGTAAATCGCAATGACATAGCAGAAGACGCTTTTGCAGGAAAAATTCCGTATGTAGTTGCCGAAGAAATGAAAGGTGAGGAACTCTTAGGCTTGGAATATGAGCAACTTATCCCTTTTGCCAAACCACTTACTCATGCCGAAAATGCTTTCAAAGTAATTGCAGGCGACTTTGTAACTACTGAGGACGGAACGGGGATTGTGCATATTTCACCAACTTTTGGCGCAGATGACTTTCGTGCTGCCAAAGACGCGGGCGTGCCACCCTTAATGATATTGGACGAAGATGGCAAGGAAACGCCTTTGGTGGATAAACAGGGGAGATTTGTGAAGGAAATAAAAGTACAGTTTGATGAATATTTTGACAATAGTGAACTGAAAAACAAATACATCAAACCGCATTATATCAAACCTGAATACGAGGAAACTGAAAGTGCAAAAGACAATTATCTGCCTTCTGATGTGCTGATTTCCATTTTATTGAAGGAGCAAAATAAGGCTTTTAAAGTCGAAAAATACGAACACACGTACCCACACTGCTGGCGAACGGACAAGCCGATTTTGTACTATCCGATGGAATCTTGGTTCATCAGAACTACAGCAATGAAAGACCGCTTGGTGGAACTAAATAATACAATTAACTGGAAACCAGCAAGTACAGGAACGGGGCGTTTTGGGAATTGGCTCGAAAATTTGGTGGATTGGAACTTGTCGCGTAGCCGTTACTGGGGAACGCCTCTGCCAATTTGGAAGTCAGAAGATGGCAAAGAAGAAGTTTGTATAGGCTCAATAGAAGAATTAATTAAAAATGGTTGGCTCACCAAAACCCTTGCTAATCAATATTTTGACTATGAAAATCTGAGAGCTACAAAAAGCCTTGAAGGTTTCAACTTTCCTCTTTCCTCTACTGGGAGGTATATTTCCTTACAAGAATTAGATTTGCTTTTGCCTGATTTCAGCACAAAATTAGACTTACACAAGCCGCTTGCTGATGATATTGTATTGATAGGAAACGGCATGAAAATCTTGAAACGAGTGTCAGACCTCATTGACGTTTGGTTTGATTCGGGGGCAATGCCTTACGCCCAATGGCACTATCCGTTTGAAAATCAAGATGTTTTCAAAGCGAATTATCCTGCTGATTACATCTCCGAAGGAGTCGACCAAACAAGAGGCTGGTTCTTTACGCTTCATGCGATTGCGGGCTTAGTGTTTGACAGTGTTGCCTTTAAGAATGTGGTTTCCACAGGTTTAGTTTTGGACAAAGAGGGCGAAAAAATGTCCAAACGCAAGGGAAATGTGGTCAATCCTTTTGAAACCATTGACAAATATGGCTCTGACGCAGTGCGCTGGTACATGGTCGAGAACTCTGACCCTTGGGATAACCTCAAATTTAGTTTGAACGGTGTAGAAGAACTGCAACGCAAATTTTTCTCTACCCTTCAAAACACCTATAATTTTTTCGCGATGTATGCAAACGTGGACAACTATGAAATTGATGAGTTTAACGTGATGCCATACAGCGAACGCGCCACACTGGACAGGTGGATTATTTCTGTACTCCAAAATTTGATAGAAACCGTTGATAATGCGTATGCTGACTATGACGTTACGCGTGCGGTGCGCGCTATCCAAAATTTCGTTTGCGACCAGCTTTCCAACTGGTACGTAAGGCTTTCCCGCAAGCGTTTCTGGATTGGCGAAATGACCCAAGACAAGCAAGCGGCTTATCAAACTTTACATGAGTGTTTGTTAGTTACAGCACAACTCATGTCGCCCGTTGCGCCTTTCTTTGCAGAGTGGCTTTACAAAAATATGACTGACGGCATCAGAGAAAAAGCAAAGGCAAAAAACACCCCTCTCCAATACGATTCGGTGCATCTAACGTATTTTACAGAATCTAATAAAAGTCTGATAGACAAAGACTTAGAGCAATCTATGACGTTGGCACAAAGCGTATGCTCTTTGGTTCATTCTATCCGCAAGGACAAAAAACTCAAGGTGCGCCAGCCTTTGCAAAAAATATTAATTCCTGTATTGGACGAAACCACAAAAACGCAAATACAGGCAGTCAAACACTTGATAATGACAGAGGTAAATATCAAAGACATTACCTATATTTCTGATGATTCGGGCGTACTGACCAAGAAAATTAAACCAAATTTTAGGGAATTAGGGAAAATTTATGGCAAGCAAATACAAGCTATTGCCGCAGAAATTACCAAAATGAGCCAATCAGACATCAATACGTTGGAAAAAGAAGGCGAGTTTGTAGTTCATCTTAACGGAACAGCAAGCAAGCTGACTCTCAAAGATGTGGAAATTTCTTCAGAAGACATTGCAGGCTGGTCGGTAGCCAAAGACGGCAACATCACCGTTGCTTTGGACATTACTGTAACGGAAGAACTCAAAGAGGAAGGCATTGCCCGCGACTTGGTGAACCGTATCCAAAACATTCGCAAGGACAAGGGTTTAGAAGTCCAAGACAAAATCAAGGTCTTTATCCAAGAGGGCGATAAGGCGGTGGATACTGCTATCCGCAAGCACGCCACCTACATCAGTGGTGAAATCCAAGCGACTGTCTTAGAGATACTTCCACAAGTAGCGCAAGGCGAAGAACTGGAAATTGATGACTGGAAGGTGAGATTGGAAGTGGCGGTAGGGTAGAGGATTATTTTAGCAATTTTTTGAAAAGAAGCAATCTTTTTTGAAGCTTGCTTCTTTTGCTGATTAATGGAGGCTATTAGTATGTTTCCTCAAAACTACTTCTCTCCAAAGTGGAATTTTTAAATAGCTCACTTAGCTATTCTTAAAATCAGGCAAATATATTATTTTCCCGCCCTGCAAAGCAGATTCGTGTGCCAAGATTCCTACACTTGTCCAATTTGCGGACTGCCAAGCATTTGGGAAAGACTCTCTATCCTCTACGATTGCCATCACAAACTCATGTGCTAAGTGAGGGTGCGAGCCTCCATGCCCACTTCCCTGCATGAAGGAAAGGTGCTGGTTTTCACCCAAGTCATACACGCCTTTGGTCGTAAACTGCTGGATTCCTTCGGGCAAAAGATGTGCGTAATCAGGTACTTGTACTTTTTCAGGAATTTCGTGTTCAGGCTTTTTGGTAGTGTGCAGTACGTGGTCTTCGCCTTCTATCAGCGACCATTCAAAGGATTTTTTAGAGCCATACACCTCAAAATTTTCTCTGTACTGACGAGCTACATCAAAAAGTGAACGATAAACATACGCAGATAAGTCGCTGTCTTTGAACTTGATATGTGCGCTTTCTATAGCAAAAGGAGAGTTGTAGTGCTTGATAAGTTCCTCACGAATCGTCCCCGAACCAAAGCATGAAACGTACTCCGCCTCCAATTTGAGCAAGCCCGTAA
This sequence comes from Cytophagales bacterium, assembly GCA_013298985.1. Lineage (GTDB taxonomy): Bacteria > Bacteroidota > Bacteroidia > Cytophagales > Thermoflexibacteraceae > Thermoflexibacter. Next base: position 223 of record JAAFJS010000075.1, on the reverse strand, counting down.
CAGGACCTACGCAGTGCGTGGCGTAGTGCATAGGGGGCAGCCCAGGCCAGTAGTCAGGCCAGCCGTCCATGTCTTGCTGATGACTTGCTTTGAGGAATTGGACTTTGCCGAGTTCACCTTTTTCGTATAACTCCTTGACAAAGAGAAACTCACGACTATACACGACCGTTTCCATCATCATATATTTTTTCCCTGATTCCTTGCAGGTTTTCACGATTTCCAT
>JAAFJS010000074.1 GCA_013298985.1 Cytophagales bacterium | reverse complement strand
ATAAGTTATGAATTGTATATCCTGATTCTTGCAACTGGATATACAATTCCATAAGGAATTTAGCTTCTAATTTAAAGGGAATGTTCTTAGTTGTTTCCATGTTTAAAATATAAAATTCAGAAAATATAGCAATTCCACTTTCATTATTTCACCGCCTCCCAAAGTATCTCTACCAAGTGCTGCGCCGCTCTGCCTGTGCCATCTTTGATTTATTTTTCAGCAGTTTCTTCTTGGAATAAATAACCTATCAGTGCCACTGCACCTAAGCCTAATAATGTCCATGCCACAACATTTTGGTTTGTATTTGTTGTTTTTTGATTTGCTATATATTCTTGTTTATTCATCTGAACTATCTTATTTATCTCTTGACGTTTCTCCAAATAATTGCCTTGCCCATAATAAATAATATGTATTTTATTTCTCAATTCTTTTTTGATATTTAATCTTACATCATGTTTACAAAACAATAAACATGGCTTTTGACATTCTTGGATAGCATAATTTGCTTGCTCCAAAATATACCCGTCAAAAAAATTACTTGTAATAATTCCTATAAAAACATCAGATTTAGTAATTTTCTCTTTTGCTACTAATGAAAAAGTGGTGTCATCTGGATTAAAATGGAAGCTAAATCCTTGCTTCTTAGTCATTTCATATAGTTCAAAACGAAATGTTTTACCTTCATTACTCCCATCAATTGCACAATAAATGTGATTGATTTTTAGTTGGGCAAAAAAATTTTTTTGATATTCAAAATATGTTTGAACAGAATTGCGTATAGTTTGGGCAACTTCCTTATTTGCTTGGATAACTTTTACATATTTTCTTAAAAAATCTTGCCCAAATAAATCTATCAAATAGAGGAAAGCCCCATTTACAAAAGAAGGAGTAATATTATCTATTCCTAAAAATGAAATTTGAAGTGGGTATTCCCCATATTGTTGTTTAACGACATAATCAGCTATGAAATCACCAAGTTTTGCGCCACCAGTGCCTGTCCAAAAGTCTTGTGTAATATCTTTTGTATAAATAATCATTTTATAAGTATTTAAAAATCAATTTCTTCCTCGAAATTAACTTGTTCTTTTGCTTTTAGATAAGACATATCAAAAGTAATAGAGATTAATGTCCCTTGATAAAAATACGCTAAATTATCTGCTATAGTTCTATTATCACTAATGATAACTCGTCCGCCATTACAAATAATTTCTAATTCTGCTTTATATGCAACAATATTGGAGTACAAAGTATTCAAGCCTCTCCCTTTATTATGAGTAGTTGTTTGGGTAGAAACTAAATCTTGCATAGCGTATTCTATGGCATGGGCATCTGTAGGGAAGTCTTTATTTGTAAAAAAGGCTTTTATTTTTTGAGCAATCCCAATACCTAAATCTGAAAACACAAATTGCATTAGTCTGTTCTCACCATAACTGACAAATACAAAGCCATTATCATCAAAAGAATGTTGGCAGATATTCATAAATAATTCAAAAAACAATATTTCCAGAGGACGTGTATCTAAATTTTGGATAGGTAAGCACAAATGGAAAAACCTACTTAGGTATATTTTAAGCATTTCAACTTCTTCTTCACTACGTACAGGTGTAATATAAATATCTTTACAATCGTTGTCTGCTATACTACAATTAATTACTTTTTCTATTCTTAAATAGGACTGATTCTCAGTATGATTAATATGTTTGAGTGTAATACCCTTAAAACCAAACACTTGCTTCAAACTTAGGTATAAAGCAATAGCATTAACATCAACACTATGGTTGTTAATCCAATCAAAATAGATTTCTGTATATCCTGATTCTTGCAACTGGATATACAATTCCATAAGGAACTTAGCTTCTAATTTTAAGGGAATGTTCTTAGTTATTTCCATGTTTAAAATATAAAATTTAGAAAATATAGTAATTCCACTTTCATTATTTCACCGCCTCCCAAAGTATCTCTACCAAATGCTGCGCCGTTCTGCCTGTGCCGTCTTTGATTTGGTGGCGGCAGCTTGTCCCGTTTGCAGCAATGATAACCTCCGCAGGTTGCTGACGAACCGCAGGGAAAAGTACCAATTCGCCAATTTTCATCGAAACTTCATAGTGTTCTTCCTCGTATCCAAAGCTACCCGCCATGCCACAGCACCCCGAAGGAATCAAATGCACAGTGTAATTGACTGGTAATGAAAGCACTTTCTTCGTAGGCGTGAGTGAAGCCAAAGACTTCTGGTGGCAGTGTCCATGCAATTTGATGAGTTTTTTCTCGTCCGTAAACTGCTCTTTTTTGAGGTTTCCCTTGTCTATTTCTCTTGCCAAAAATTCGTCAATCAGAAGTGCATTTTTTGCCAATTTTCGGGCATCATCTTTCTGATAATCATGTACTAAGTCTATATATTCATCTCTAAATGTGAGGATTGCAGAAGGTTCTAACCCAAGCAAGGGCGTTTCGTCAGTTACCAAATTTTTCAGTAAATCTATGTTGCGGATAGCAATATTTTTCGCTTCTGTGAGCAGCCCCTTAGAAAGATAAGTGCGCCCACTTTCCAAGTGCAAAGGAATCTCGACCTCATAACCTAATTTTTCTAACAACTGAACCGCCTTTTTGCCCATGCTCACATCGTTATAGTTCGTAAATTCATCAGCAAATAGATATACCTTTTTTGAATTATGAGTTATGAGTTTTGAGTTATGAATGTTTTTTGTATTTAATCTATCATTCATAATTTTTAATTCATAATTCTTTTTAAACCACGCCCGCAACGTTTCTTTTTCTAACAAAGGAATAGAACGCTTTTGGGCAAAACCTGTGATACTTTTTGCGATTTGTGAAGTGATTTTATTGGTAAACACAAAGTTGTAAACACTTGGCAATAAGGAAGCAAGTGAAGTCAGTTTGGTGAAATTGCCAATCAGTTGCGTGCGGAAAGGTACGCCATTCATTTGGTAATATTGGTGTGTAAACTCAGCTTTGAGCTTGCCCACATCTACATTGCTCGGACACTCGGACTTACAGCCCTTGCAAGAAAGACACAAATCCATCACCTCTTTGACTTCTTCGCTGTTGAAACGGTGTTGCAAATTAGCCCCTCCCCCGCCCTCCCCTTCTGGGAGGGAGTTAGCAGGCAAGAATTTCCCTGATAATGCCTCTCTCAAAATATTTGCCCTTGCTCTGGTCGTTTCTTTTTCGTTGCGGGTTGCCATGTAGCTCGGACACATCGTGCCGCCTGTCAGCTCGGTTTTGCGGCAATCGCCACTGCCATTGCACTGCTCCGCCGCCCTCAAAATGCCCAAAGTTGAAGAAAAATCAAGCACCGTTTTGAACTGTGGCGTGTCTTGGTTCGGTTCGTAGCGCAGGCTCGTGTTCATAGGCGGTGTATCCACTATCTTATTGGGATTGAAGATATTATCAGGGTCAAAAGCACGCTTTACTTCTTTGAGTAATTCATAATTTTTCTCCCCAATCATGTATTTGATGTATTCGCCACGCAATCTTCCGTCCCCATGTTCACCACTTAGCGAACCTTTGTATTTTTTCACCAATTTGGCAATTTCGTCAGCAATCGTTTTGAAAAGTCGGTTGCCTTCTTCGGTCTTCAAGTCAATAATAGGTCGCAAATGTATCTCGCCAGAGCCTGCGTGTGCATAATGCACGCAAAACAAATCGTATTTCGCCAAAATCTCATTAAATTCACGAATATAGGCAGGTAAATCATTGACATCTACGGCAGTATCTTCTATCACCGCCACAGGTTTGGCATCACCCACCATATTGGAAAGCAAGCCCAAACCCGCCTTTCGCAAGTTCCACACTTTCTTAATATCTTCGCCCAACACCAATGGAAAATGAAAACCAAAATTATATGCTTTCATCTCATTTTCAATCTCTTGTGCTATTTTAATGACTTCTTCTTGCGTACTTTTGGAAATCTCCACTGCCAAAATTGCCTTGGGTTTTCCCTGTACAAAAAAGCTATTTTCTTTCTGCTCCTTGTTGTTTTCTACACACTCCAAAACGTAGTGGTCTATCAGTTCGCTGGCAGTAGGACTATATTTCAAAGCAATTAAATTGGCGTGCAAACTCTCATCTACACTGTTAAAATGTACGCAAAGCAAGCCCTTTTCTTTGGGTGGCAAAGGCACAATATTCAGCTTAATTTCAGTAATAAACATCAATGTTCCCTCTGAACCTGCTATCAATTTGCATAAGTTGAAAGGTACATTATTACTTGTAAAAGGCTCACTATCAAGCAATACATCAAGTGCATAACCTGTATTTCTGCGCTCTATGCTTGGCTTTGGAAATTCCTTTCTAATTTCCGCTTGGTTTTCAGGATTAGAAAGAATTTCGTGAATTTTTTGGTAGATGTGATTTTCCAACCCCTCCCCTACCCTACCCTTCTGGGAGGGAGTTTGTTTCTTTATACTTGTCAGTGAAGAGCGGAGTGCCGCCCACACTGACAACGGCGAGGCATTCCCCTCCCCAGAGAAGAGGGGCAAGGGGTGGGGTAAACTACCAAATACTACCTCACTTCCGTCGCTCAAAAAGCCTCTGACTTCCAATAAATGCTCTCTGGTGCTACGATAAACTACTGAATTAGAGCCACATGAGTTATTGCCAACCATGCCGCCTATCATGGCGCGATTTGCCGTAGAGGTTTCTGGACCAAAGAAAAATCCATGGTTTTTCAAAAAAAGATTCAACTCGTCGCGCACTACACCCGCCTGTACGCGTACCCATTTTTCTTCTGTATTGATTTCCAGTATTTTAGTAAAATTTTTGGAAACATCAACAACGATGCCACTGCCTACGACCTGTCCCGCCAGCGAAGTTCCTGCGGTGCGTGGAATCAAAGAGGTTTTGTTTTCTTTGGCAAAAAGAATCAGCTTTTTAATATCAGCTTCGGACTTAGGAATAGCCACCGCAAGCGGCATTTCGCGGTAAGCGGAAGCGTCTGTAGCGTAAAGGGTACGCATGACTGTATCGTAATAAAACTCGCCTTGCAGTGTACCAGCAAGGATTTGGAGTTTGTCGTTGGTTATCATCAATTTGATTTATTATGTAGCCACAAAATTAGCAACTTTGGCAATAGCTAAAAATTTTGCTGAAAGTTATAAAAAATGTAATCTTAACTATACGCTATTTTCTGAACATCAAAGTTACAGTAAAATTTAAACGCAACAGTGAGTTTTAAGAAGTTCATTTCTTTGCGAAGCACAGTTTATTTTTTGTCGAATCACTATAGTCTAACCCCTACAAAAAGTATATCATCTCTTTGTTCTGAACCTTGTGTATAAGTTTCCAAATCATTTAAGAGTAGTTCTTTTTGAGAATAAAGGGGCAGATAACCCAATTTTGCTAAAAAAGACTGTAAGCGAAGGCTGCCATAACGAAAACGTTGAGTGTTCATGCTGTCTATCCACCCATCAGAGAGGAGGTAAATTATGGTATTAGAAGGCAAAAGTATCTGATGTTGTTGGTAAGAAAAAGGAAGGGTATGTTGCCTTCCAATAGCAATTTTATCCCCTTGTATTTTGTGTATTTGTTTATCAAAATAGTACAGAGGTCTTTTTGCGCCACTAAATTTGATAGATATTGCCCCACTTGGAGTATCTTCTATACAGCAGAGAGCTATGTCCATTCCATCTTCCAGTTTTTCTTGGGTACTGCCCAAGGCTTGTACTAATCTCACATTCAACTCATTGAGTATTTCGGAAGGCTCGTATATCCGCTTAGTTTCTATAATTTCTTTGAGTAGCGTACTTCCTATCATGCTCATCATAGCCCCTGGTACGCCATGCCCCGTACAGTATGCAACCGCTAAAAATTTCTTTGTATTTTGAATAGCGGTTAGTTGTTTTTCATTCGTCATTAGTAATTCGTCATTGGTAATTGTATTTATTCCATGCGGTTCGCCGTGTGATTCCAGATTTTTAGATTTCAGGTTCACTTCAAAATACCAATAAAAGTCCCCACTGATTACATCTTTGGGTTTATAAATGACAAAATATTCTTTGAAAGCATCTTGTAATACTTGTTCGTGGGGAAGAATCGCATTTTGAATACGTTTGGCATAACGGATACTATCATTGATGCGTAAATTGCTGTTTTTTAATACTTTGAACGCAGTTTCTAATTCCTGCTTTTGCATTTCTATAAATTCTTGATTTGCCTCTAATTCTTCCATATTTTGACGCAATTCCTCTTCGCTTGATTGTAGTTCTTCATTTTTAGCTTTGATTTGGTGATTGGCAAAGCTCAACTCATTATTTTTCTGTTCATTATTTTGCAACAATCCCAAGTTGATTTGCTCGTATTTCAGGTTTACCGATACCAAGAAATAAGCAATCAATAGCAAACAAACTGCGATTGCATTGATATGAATACGTGTACCAAAGTAGTTATCATCCACCTCAATACCAACCTGATAATAAGCAGCACCAAAAATAGCACACAAATCATCAAAAAATATAACACTTGTCAGTATAGCACCTTCTACCAACCAGAAAATCAACTTTTTTCTAATATCTATGAAAAGAATAGGAAAAAAAATAGTCCCTAATTGGATAATTTGGATATTGATATAGTGGTGAATAAAGATAGGGAGTTGGGGATTTATTTTAGAGGAGATACCTGCAATAATATTTGCTAAAGGAGGAAATATAGACAAAAAAATAGAGGAGTAGTCAAATTTCCCGATTTTGGTAAGATAAAAGAAAAAACTCAGTATGCCAATGTAAATAAAGGTTTGGAAAGTAACTACATAAAGCCCAACTCGATAAGTATCCCAAGCAAAAAACAAATTGAAACTAATACATAATAAGCAAATCAAGTTAGAGAGCATAATTCTTCTTTGCAAGAAATAGCTCATCTCTGGTTGTGTACCACTCTGTATAAAATTCCTCCATTTATTAAGTAGAAACATCACTACGGGTTTTTATGGGTTTTTAATTGATTGTTAGTTTAAGAAACACAACTAAAAGTACAAGAAATTAATGAGAATAACAATAAAGCCCTTAAAATTTGTCTATTCTTAGATTTCTGTTATATTTGTCTGTATTCTATAAAACGAATTTCCAAAGCACTAAAAATTACTTTTCTGATGAAAAAAATATTTCTAATCATCTGTTTATCAATTTTTTACTTCTCAACTACTTCTTCCTTTGCCCAAGCAGGCGCAACGGTAAGTTTTGAGAAATTTATTTCCTTGCGTAGTGTAGGGAATCCAAGCATTTCCCCTGACGGTCAGCACGTTGCCTTTATAGTAGGCAATACAGATTGGAAAGAAAATCAGTTTGACAACGAAATCTGGTTGAGCAAAAATGGGGAAACTCCCTTCCAGCTCACGCGCACGACCAAGGGCGGGAGCGGGCAAATTCGATGGTCGTCTGATAGCAAGTGGCTTGCTTTTACGGCTGACCGAGGCAACAAAGCACAGATTTATGTCATCAGAATTGCAGGCGGCGAGGCGCAAGTAGCTACGAATGAGGAAGATGGAATTAGCAGTTTTGAGTGGACTCCAGACGGCAAAAAGTTCGTTTTCACCATGAGTGAGAAGGAAAGCAAAGCGCAAAAATCTCAAAAAGAACGCTATGGTGCTTGGGCTGAGGAAGATACTGAGTTCCAACTTTCGCACTTGTGGGCGGTAGATTTCAAGCCCGATTTGCCACTGAATGAGTTGCCTTGCTTTGATGCCAAAAAAGATTCTACCAAAAAGCAAGACTGTGTGAGCCTGCCCAAAGCTGAAAGATTGACCGAAGGCAATTTTACGGTAGGTAATTTTGGTATTTCGCCTGATGGAACTAAAATTGCATTTTCCCAACAACCCAATCCTTTGATTAATACGTTTTTCAAATCTGATATTTCTATGTTGGATTTGAACACAAAGAAAATCAGTAGTTTAGTAAGAAACCTAAGCGCAGATAACTTTGTAACTTGGTCGCCTGACAGCAAAGCGATTTTGTACTCTTCCAATGAAAGCGATACCATTTCTAACTACTATAAAAACAACAAAGTCTTTAAGTTAGACCTACTTACCAACCAATCAGAAAGAATAGGCGCGGACATAGATGAAAATATAGGAAACCTGAACTGGACTACCCAAGGCATTTTCTTTGTTGCCAATCAGAAAACATTGCGCTTTCTTTATCAATATGACGCAAAAACAAGCAAAAGCAAAATTTGGTCAGCAAGCAAGGAGTACATTTTTAATGCAAGTTTTTCCAAAGACGGAAGCAAAATCGCCTTTGTCGCACAAAATCCTGCTACTTTGGACGAAATTTATACCAGCGCAACCTCTGCTTACAAACCTGTGGCTTTGACCGAAATGACCAAACAAATTGCAGATTGGAAAATAGGAACATCAGAGGTCATCACTTGGAAGAGTCAAGATGGGGCGGAAATCGAGGGCATACTGCACAAACCTCAAAACTATGATGCTAAGAAAAAATATCCTTTACTCGTGGTCATTCATGGCGGTCCTACGGGCATTGACGTATCTGCGCCTGACGCGGGCTATGTCTATCCTATCATGCAGTGGGTCGAGAAAGGGGCGTTGGTACTCAGACCAAATTACAGAGGGTCAGCAGGTTACGGAGAAAAGTTTCGTTCACTAAATGTAAATAATTTGGGCGTGGGCGATATGTGGGACGTGATGTCGGGCATAGATTATTTGGACAAACAAGGCATGATAGACACTAACAAAATGGGTAGCATGGGCTGGAGTCAAGGTGGATATATTTCTGCCTTTCTAACTACAAACACCAATCGCTTCAAGGCAATTTCGGTGGGTGCGGGTATTTCTAACTGGATAACATATTATGTAAGCACTGATATTCACCCTTTTACGAGGCAATATTTGCAAAATAATCCTTGGAAAGACATGAATATTTACTTAAAAACTTCGCCTATGACCAATATCAAAAATGCGAAAACGCCTACCCTGATTCAGCATGGTGAGTTTGACCGCAGAGTGCCTCTCCAAAATGCCTACGAGTTGTATCAAGGCTTGCAAGATGTAAATGTACCTACTAAACTGGTGATTTACAAGGGCTTCGGGCATGGCATCACCAAGCCCAAAGAAAGGCTGGCGGCAATTTGGCATAATTGGCAGTGGTTCAACCAGTACATTTGGGGGGAAAACGTGCAAATTCCAATGGATAAATAGTAAAAAACTATTCTGGTACATAATCTATGGGCAACATTTCGGCTATTTTTTCCCAAGACCAATAGCCTAACAAAATGATTCCCAAAGGATTATAAATGTAACCAGTCCTGTCCAAGAGGAGATATTTTTCCTTCATTTCTATTTCACTGGTCTGCACTTCGGCGGCACTTTTCCAGTTAAGACGTGCGTAGGCGGACTCTTCTGGCTCTCCAAAGTAGGTAATTTGTAGGTTTTGTTTTTCACTGATAGTCATTGCAAAAAGATGAGGCTGTTCGGTTCGAAAAAAGATACTATCGCGCTGCACAGCCTGTCCGTCAGTAGTTCTAAATCCTTTTCCTTTTTTGACAGCAATGACTCCAAAACCTTCTTTTTCCAATTCGTTTTTGAGCAAGGCATTGATAAAGTGCTGAAAACTACCATGATACGCCTCTAATCGTGCCGCTTTCCACTTACGGGCTTCTCGCTTGCTTTTGGGCTTCATCTCCTCGTATCGCGGCTTGCCTATGTAGCTCACATAGCGTCCTTCTACACTTGCATAATCGTCCAATACAAAAAATAATTTATAGCCAAGTGCTTTATTTTCAATGACTAATGGCTCATTGGTACTTCCAGAAATTTGTTTTTCTTCTGCATTAATCGCAAAATCAAGGATTGTGGGGTTCTTAATTTTGGTTTTGCTTGCCACCTTAGAACGCCCAATAAAGTCTTTTTCAAAAGTTTTAAAACATAACTGCCACTCCTTGTCAGAGAGGGATTTGACCTGCACTGCTTTTAACTGCTTGATTTTCTGAGGTACTTTAAAATTTACCTCATATCTCTTTCCTTCTTCTACATCAAGCACCTGCATAGAAGTTTGGTAGCCAATAAAAGAAACTACAATTTCATACACCCCTGCCTTGATTTTTGGGAAAGCAAATTTCCCCTGATTATCAGTAGAAACCCCAATGGTCGAGCTGGCAATAAACACATTGGCAAAAGGCAGAGGTTCGCCTGTGAGAGAATCTTTGACGACACCATATACCTCAATCGTAGGTGTTTGTGCAAGGGTAAGTTTTGAAGAAAATATACACCCAAAGGCAAGTAAAAGAAGACAAAATATGTGTTTCATTTGGTTTCAAGAGTTTTAAATTTGTATGTAAGGAAACAATACTGTTTTTGTAATTTTTTATTCTTTGTCCAGCACTCTGTTCAGCGTTTCCATGCTTATCTTTCGCTGTCTGTGGAAGTTAGCCACTGTAACAATATAATTGAAAAGTCCAAAAAATAGTGCAAGAAGCGCGTAAAAGTAACCATTGGTCATCAGTAATTGAAGCATAAAAATAAGCAAAGGCAGGACAGTCCAAAGCACCAACAATACTTTGGTGGTATAAAACATTTGGCAACTCACAAATAAAATACTCCCACTTTTAGTGCTTTCTACCTTGCCTTTGAGTAGGGGCAAAAACGTATTGGGCTGATGGACTATACGCGAAAGGCGAAAGGAATTTTCGTTTGTAGCCCCATTAAATTCATAGCGATTGGTTGCGCTTTCTCTATAGTTTATGCCTTCTTTGGTCGCCTCTCTGATTTTCTCCAATATTTCGTCTTGGGAAAGTGAGGATACAAAGGTTTGCCTGTAATAGGGAATAATATTTAGTTCGTTGAAAATCAAATCATTATATTAAAATTATTTTAGTGTGAGAGCAACTTTCGAATACCTACTTCCAAAGGAGTCAAGTCTGTTTGCAAAAGTTTTCTCATCTTGGTAATGTCTGGTTGTCTGCGTGTCATGTCGCCTTCGGGCAATGGAGGCAGGTGAACCACCTTGGATTTGGAGTTTGTCAGGCGAATAATTGTCTGCGCCAGTTCCATAATCGTAATCAGTTCATCATTGCCAATATTGACCACATCATTTACAAATAGTTGGTTTTCAAGTGCATAAATCGTTGCGTTGATATTGTCGTCTATGTAGCAAAAAGTACGCGTTTGCGAGCCATCTCCATAAATCGTAATCGCCTCATGCGCTAATGCCAATTTGATAAACTTAGACATCACAAAATCAATACTTTGCTTTTCTCCATAAGTATTAAAAAAGCGAAGCAAGGTGAAATCAAGCCCAAATTCTGCTTGATACGAACGGCAAAAACTTTCACCCACATTTTTGACAACGGCATAAGGCAAGCGCGAATTAAGCGGTGTAGTATGCTCATTCTGAGGGAGTTCTACTGGTTCTCCATACACCTCAGAGGAAGAAGAAAAGAAAACCCGCTTCACGCCTGTATTTTTGGACAAATCCAATACATTTTTGAAACCATCTATGTCGCGCAATACCATTACAGGATTTTCTAAGGTACGCTTCACCCCCACCACTGCCGCGTAATGAAATACATAATCAAATGAAAATGAAGTCATTACAGGTGCAATGTCGTGATAATCATTGGCATCACATTTGATAAAACGCCAATTTGCATACTGCTTGCTTGGCAGTTTTTGCGTATCGCCTGTGAGCAGATTATCCACAATAACTACATAATTATCAGGATTTTGAATCAATTTGTCGGCTAAAGAACTCCCGATGAAACCTGCGCCGCCAGTAATAAGAATTTTTTTCATTTGAATTTGGCAAATTGTTGGTGCAAAAAGATGTCTGTCAAGCCTGTTTTTGAGTTTACAATAAGCCTATATTTAAACCTTACAGAAGCCTGTTTGTTTAGTATATATTTTCTTTCTTTTGCGCCATTGGTAAATATTTTTTCACCCAAGTTATTTGCCGCAAAAAGTCCATAACCCCTTGCGTGCCAGTAAGTAGGGCTGCCTACATTTTGTTCTTGGTCTAAGATAGCAACGGCAATTTCCTCCTGCCCTATTTTCCCAGTAAGTTTCAGCCAGTTTGCCCGCTTGCCCCATGTTTCATCACCTTCAATGCCGTTACTGTTGCGGTATTTGCCTGTGGTAGTTGCATTGTTGAGGACAGGCTCTTTGGTAACATTTCCGTCTTTATCTATCGCAAAATCAGGACGTTGGACAGGAAGTTCCAACTCATGTGCTACTCGAATAGCAAACATTCCTTCTTTATTGTCGTACAAGCGCACGTCCTGATTAAGTGCGGTCAGCGTAACTGTCCTGTCAAAATACCAAGTATTGCTGTCAAGTGCGCCAAAGATAAAAGTGCTATTTTCCTTCAAAAGTGTGTCGTTATTATTTGTAATCCACAGTAAATCAACACTTAACTCGCCAAGCGTATCGCTACTTACTATTTTATTGATTCTTTGATGTTTGACAGAACCGTACTTCATTTTATTGCTGGCAGGAATTGCAGAGGAGTTATTCCAAAAGTCTATCTCATTGACACTGCCATAGTTAAACCAATGCCCCAAGTGGTGCGGGTGGTCTGTATATTCTTGTGGGCGCGGCGCAAGCGGATACCCGCGTGTAAAAATCGTCCCTGCGGGCGTGCGAAGTGGATAAAGCACCGATTTAGTAAGGCTATCAGGATAAAGATAAGTGGTAAAAGGCTTATTATCAATGCTTACGCTTACACTTTGGGCAGCAGGGTCGTGTGCTAAGAAAAATTTGGGCATCTTGTTTTGCGCGAAAATAAAGGTGGGTGATGCGAAGAAAATTAGCACAATCAGTACAGAAAAAGCGCGCAATACATCTTTCTTTTTGCAAAAATGCTTTTCAACATTCTCTGGATAAACAAAAAAAGTTAATACTTTTACAGAAGTCTTATTCCTTTTCATATTGTTTTTATTAGACCATATAAATTTGGCAAACAAAGAACATAAAAAAATAGGACATTTCCAATGGAAAAGTCCTATTTCAAATCAACAAATTAAACAAAAATCAAAATTTCAAAACTTTATGAACACAAATATAAATAAAATTTTACAATATGTTTAAGTTTTTGTGAATAAATTATTAAAATTCTGCATTTTTTGGTGTTCGAGGGAAAGGAATTACGTCGCGAATGTTACCCATACCCGTTATAAACATCATTAATCTCTCGAATCCTAAGCCAAAACCTGCATGAGGAGCCGTTCCAAATTTTCGCAAATCCAAATACCACCACAAACTTTCCAAAGGCATTTTCTTATCTGTGATTACTTTTAGCAATTTTTCATAGCTTTCCTCGCGCTGAGAGCCGCCAATCATTTCTCCAATTCCAGGAAACAAAACGTCCATGGCTCTTACGGTTTCTTTGCCAACTTCTTCATTTTCATTTTGTTTCATGTAAAATGATTTGATATTTTTTGGATAGTTATAAAGAATCACAGGCTGTTTGAAATGTTTTTCTACCAAATATCTTTCATGCTCAGACTGCAAATCAATGCCCCACTTTACGTTGTACTGGAATTTGCCTTTTTTGTAATGATTCGAGGAAAGCAAAATATCAATCGCTTCGGTGTAAGTGATTCGTTTGAAGTCATTTCCGACTACAAAGTTCAACTTTTCAATCAGGCTCATATCGCTTCGTTCTTCTGCCTTTTTCTGGCTTTCTTCTTTGGTCAGTTTCTCGTCCAAAAATGTCAAATCGTCCATGTAATTGGCTAAGGCAAAGCGGATAACGTATTGGATAAACTCCTGTGCGAGTTCCATATTGTCTTCTAATTCATAAAAAGCCATTTCAGGCTCTATCATCCAAAACTCCGCCAAGTGGCGCGCAGTATTGGAGTTTTCAGCACGAAAAGTGGGGCCAAAGGTATAAATATCGCCCATTGCCATCGCCCCAATTTCGCCTTCTAACTGCCCCGAAACGGTCAAATTGGTTTGCCTTCCAAAAAAATCTTGAGAAAAATCAACTTCTCCTGTAGGTGTGAGTGGAGGATTTTTGGCATCTAAGGTACTGACTCTGAACATTTCTCCTGCGCCTTCGGCATCAGACCCCGTAATAATAGGTGTATGGAGGTAATAAAAGCCCTTTTCATGGAAAAATTTGTGAATCGCAAAAGCCATCGCGTGGCGCAAACGCAAAACGGTACTGAAAGTTTTGGTGCGCGGGCGAAAATGTGCATTTTCCCTCAAAAACTCCATGCTATGCGCTTTGGGTTGCATTGGATATTTTTCGGGGTCAGCACCGCCCAGTGTTTCTACGCTATCTGCCTGAATCTCTACACTTTGCCCCGTTCCTTTGGAGGCTATTAATTTCCCAATGATGGAAAGGCACGCGCCCGTATGCGCGAACTTTACGCAATCCTCTCCTAATTTTTCTAAATCTACTACTATCTGAATGTCGTTAATCGTAGAGCCGTCATTAAGCTGGATAAAAGCAACTCCCTTGCTCCCGCGTCGCGTGCGTACCCAACCTTTTACGTTTACTACTGAATCAACTTCCTGACTTTTAAGCACTTCTGCTATTTTGATACGCCTCATTTTGTATAGAATATGAAATGATGAGTAATACTTAGGCAAGGATTCGTTTTAATTAAAACTATTATTCACTTGCTCAACTATTAAATTTTTTTGCAAAAAAACGATTTTTCTTTTGATTTTACAACATTTTTGAGCGTGGAATTTATTTAAGCAATAAGACAGAATAAAAGTATAATTTTGTATAAAAGAGTCGCAAAATCTTCTTCAGACCATGAAAAAAGGAGCAACAAGATTTGATAAAAATGAAAAAATCATCATTGCTGTTAGCGGTGGCGTGGATTCTGTGGTATTGTTGGATAGACTATTTTTAGATAATTGGCTGGCTCAAAGTACAGACGGGTGGATAGTCTATCCACCACTCAATGATTTGCCTAAAAGAACATTTGTTTTTAAACCACACCATGTCAATAATTTAGCCATTGCTCACTGCAATTTCCAGCTTCGCAGGCAGGAGTCCGAAGACGACGAGATTTTTGTTAGGCAAGCGGCTGAAAATTACGGACTCCCGTTTTTTTGTAAGCGTTTTGATACACAGGAAATTGCAGAAAAAAGCAAATCTTCCATTCAGCTTGTTGCCAGACAGTTGCGCTATATGTGGTTTGAGGAATTGCTCAAAGAGCTTGATTTCCAATACATTGCAACGGCGCATCACCAAAACGACTCCATAGAAACTGTCCTTTACAATCTCACCAAAGGTACAGGCATTGCTGGTTTGCATGGCATTTTGCCCAAACAAGGGAATATCATCAGACCATTGCTTGATTGGTCAAAAAAAGAAATTTTAGCGTATGCTACTGATAATCAATTAGCTTGGCGTGAGGATAGCTCTAACCAAACAGACAAATACAGTCGCAACCTCATTCGCCATCAAGTAGTACCTGTATTGAAAAAAATTAATCCAAATTTAGAACATACTTTCAAAGATACAATCCTGAGAATCAGTGCAGTAGAACGAATTTTTAAAGAGCAAGTCGAGATTTTTAAAAACAAATTATTCCAAAAATCATCTCAAAACCCAGCTTATTTCCTTGATATTGACATCATTAGAAATGAAAGTGAAAACCTGATAAAACTCCATGAGGTTTTAAAAGATTTTGGTTTTAATTTTACGCAAACAAACCTGATTATCAATAGTTTAGAAGGGGATTCGGGGAAAACATTTGAATCGGATACGCATACGTTGGTCAAAGACAGAACCGCTTTGGTGATTTGCAAAAAAGAGGTTCGTACAATAGATAATTTGCTAACGTTTCGTATTTTTGAGAAAACAAGTGATTTTGAGTTTTCAAAAACAAAAGAAAAAGTGCATTTGGACGCTGGAAAGACAGGTGATAACTTTAATATCAGGCTTTGGCAGGAAGGCGACAGTTTTCAGCCTTTGGGAATGAAAGGTAAAAGCAAGAATATCAGCGACTTCCTCAATGAGTTGAAAATTCCACTAAATCTCAAAAAACAAGTTTATGTACTCACTGCTGATGAAAAAATAGCGTGGGTGATTGGTTATCAGGTAGATGACCGATTTAAAATTACAGAAAAAACCAAAACAATCATAGAAATATGCAAACATTAACTACACAATTTTTTTATTAAATTTTTTTGGTTTAGTCTTTTTAATTGCTCAAACTTGGAACTTTGAAACATTAAATCATTTACTCATGTCGCCCGAACTCATTATCTCCATTATTCTTGTTTATTTCAGCATCTTAATCGTGATTGCTTATTATACCTCCAAAGGGGCAACTTCTGAAACCTTTTTCATTGCTAACCGCAATGCGCCTTGGTATTTGGTGGCTTTTGGCATGATTGGCACGTCCATTTCGGGGGTAACTTTTATTTCCGTACCAGGGGCAGTGGGCGCAGATTCGTTTTCGTATTTCCAAATGGTGCTTGGCTATTTGCCTGGTTATGCCTTTATCGCGTTGGTACTCATGCCCTTGTATTATCGTCTGAACCTGATTTCTATTTATACTTATTTGGAGGGAAGGTTTGGCATCAATGCGTATCGGACGGGGGCGTTTTTTTTCTTGCTTTCGCGCACAGTAGGTGCTTCTTTTCGCTTGTTTTTGGCGGCATTGGTTTTGCATTTGGGCATTTTTGAGCCTTTGGGCGTTCCTTTTTGGCTTAATGTGGTGATTACCATTAGCTTGATTTGGGTTTATACTTTCAAGGGTGGCATCAAAACCATCATTTGGACGGATACTTTGCAAACTTTTTTCTTGATTTCTGCCCTGATTATCAGCGTATTATTAATTGCCTCGCAGTTGGATTTGGGGGTAGGACAGATGATTACGATGGTCAGCGAAAGCGATTATTCACAAATATTTTTCTGGGATTTTGATGACAAGAAAAACTTTTTCAAACAATTTTTGGCGGGAATGTTCATCGCCATCACCATGACGGGCATGGACCAAGATTTGATGCAAAAAAACCTTTCCTGCAAAAACCTCAAAGAAGCGCAAAAAAATATGCTTTCGTTTTGTGTCGTTTTGGTGTTTGTCAATTTGCTTTTTCTCACGCTGGGCGCGCTGCTCTACACCTACGCAAGCACCAAAGGAATCCCGCTGCCCACGCGTTCTGATGATTTGTACCCTCTTTTGGCATTGAAACTCAACAGCTTCGGTACGATGGCAGCAGTATTTTTCCTGCTGGGCATCACCGCCTCCACCTACGCAAGTGCGGACTCTGCGCTTGCTTCGCTGACCACTTCTTTTTGCATTGACTTTATGGATTTCAAAAACAAACAAGAAGAAGAACGCCAAAAAATCAAGTTTTGGGTACACATTGGCTTTTCTGTATTGCTGTTTTTGGTCATCTTAGTTTTTAAGGCATTGAACGATGAAAGTGTAATTAATGCAGTTTTCAAAGCGGCAGGCTATACCTACGGACCACTTTTGGGCTTATTTACCTTTGGTTTATTCACCAAAATCAGCATCAAAGACAAGTTTGTTCCGTTTGTCTGCGTGGCTTCCCCTATTATTTGCTACGTGCTGAGTTCCAACTCCGTAGCTTGGTTTGATGGCTACAAATTTGGCAATGAAATGCTTTTGATTAACGGCAGCATTACGTTTTTGGGGCTGTGGGCATTGAAAAAATAAGTAAAATCACCAAAATACCATGAAAGAAGAATTTGAAAGTGCAAGGAAATGGGTGGAGGAGAATGAGGTTTGTAGGTTTGAAGGTGTAAGAAAAAAAGGAGATGAGGAATTTAAAAAATTTCTTGCATTTACAGAATTTTATTTGAAACAAAGAAATACGGAAGGAGTCATTCTAAGAAAAACTTTTAATACTTCTATTGAACTTTATGATATTGAAAGATATGATAAAAATGTTGATGGGGAAAATACATTAGTCGTTAGTTATTCAGAAGAATGTAGAATTTTGGCTACTT
The DNA here is from genome assembly GCA_013298985.1 of Cytophagales bacterium. Classification (GTDB taxonomy): domain Bacteria; phylum Bacteroidota; class Bacteroidia; order Cytophagales; family Thermoflexibacteraceae; genus Thermoflexibacter. The sequence goes on along the minus strand of JAAFJS010000074.1, from coordinate 5,188 downwards.
ATACCTTTCAAAATAATGTTATAAAATCTTTGATAGAAGAAATTGAACTTGGTAATTCTTGTATCAATGATGTGGAGAAATTTAAAGATTATTCTCGTAAATATTTTGGGCGTAGTTTTTTTAATGTATATTATCAAGGTTCTGGAAAACCAATCCTTTACAACTTCGAACCCATTGACAATGAGCATAGCTATTTTTCAGTGATAGTTACTGTAAAGGACTTGAAAGTTATGTAAACTGTTAATGTCTAATGGGTTATGGGAATTGAATCCCACCGTTAATTGGTTTTCATAAAATACTCGTTCTTTGAGTTCCTACCAGTTCCACTGCGGCATTAAAACGGTAGGTTAAGCATAACACACCGTTTTAACGGTGTGGACAGAGAACTGAACGTCAATAAACGGTGGGCATCATTATGAACGATAGTGGCACGTTGCAATTTATCAATGTGCAAAATGTAGAGATAGAATAGATTTTTTGAGAAAGTAACAATTTTTCCCTCTCAACACGAGAGGGAAATTTTTTGGTCAAAAAGACCAATAAAGGCGAAAATTTGAGCTGTATTAAGGTCGGATTTTAAACTGTAATGGAATTATCCGATTTTAATGCAGTCCGAAAGGTTCGCCGTTGCGATGGTAAGTTTGGGCTAATTGGGTAGCCAGAGAATTTGACATAAATTCCAATCAGTAAAAATATCCATTTTTTCATCTCGCAAAATTAATAAAAAGTCGCATATTTATCAAAAGTTGTGTATTTTGGTGATAAAGACAAATTAAAGAACAACAAATCAAAATTTGACATGAAGCATTATTACATTCTTATTGCTTGTTATATTATTAGCTACTCATCTTACTCCCAAAATATTCGTTTTGAAGGACTTAAAAGAACACAATCTTCCTATTTACTCAAACTGATGGATTGGGAGAAAGAGTCGTCAGCAGATTCACTTACTATCAAAAAAGCAGCACAGCGTATCAGAAACACACGCCTTTTTAGTGAAGTAAATACAGAAGTGGTTGTCAGTGAAGGAGATTCGTCAATTTTATTTTATTGCAAAGAAGTGAGGGCTTTTTTACCTATTCTCGAGTTAGGCGCAACCCAAGGGAATAAATGGTTTCGATTGGGCGTTTTGGACGAGAATGGTAGAGGCAGAGGCATCAAGACAGTGTTTTTCTACCAATATAACGACAAACATTCTCTATTTTTAAGGCAAAACTTCCCATTTGTCTTCAATCGCTGGGGCATCAGCTACTTGCTCCGCAAATGGTCTTTTTTAGAGCCTTTTTCTTTTACCCAAAATCGCAAGGAGTTTTACAGTTATACCAATTGGAATGTAGAAATAGCAACAAATTATGCATTTATTGCCAATAGGCATGACTTGGAGATAGGAATAGGTTTTATCAAAGAAGAATTTGTACATACCATGCCCAATAAATATGTGGATAGCCCTGAATCTTTTTTACAAAATAAGTTGTCTTTCAAAACTATTTATAACCTTAATTATCTAAATTACAATGTATTAACTGTTCATGGCTGGGCTAATAGCTTGAATATACTTGGCTCTTATGAAGTAAAAGACAAAATGATTTTTATTTCTACATTCAATGATTTTCGCTTTTTCAAAATACTTCCTTTCAAAGGCAACTTTGCATTTAGAAATCGTTTGGGCATTTCCTCCAATACAAATCTTTTTTTAGCACCTTTTATTTTAGATAACTATTTTAATATCAGAGGAATTGGGAATAGAATAGACAGAGGAACAGCCTCTATCGTTTTGAACTTAGAGTATAGACAAACACTTTGGGAAAACAATACGTTTGGTGTGCAAGCGGTGGGATTTTGCGACTCAGGTAGCTGGCGCAAATCTGGTGGGCAAATGACAGACATGATTAAGAGTGATAATATGGTGCTATTCATGGGCTTAGGAGGAAGATTGATCTATAAAAAAGCATACGATGTCATACTGCGCTTGGATTATGGCTGGGGTGTCAAAGGTACGGGGAGCGGCTTTGTATTTGGCATAGGGCAATACTTTTAGATACATAACTACTTGGAAAATAGTTGCTTATTAATATTCACTAAATATTCATCATACTATTAATGAAAAAAATCAATGACGAACTCTCTGAGTGGATAAAACTTTATACGAGAGAGTTATATCAGTGGGCTGTCTATAAGACTTCTAACAAGATGTTAGCGGAGGACTTAGTACAAGATACTTTTTTGGTCGCAATAGAGGATTTTAATAAATTTGACAGGAAAAGCCATCCTAAGACTTGGCTCATGGGTATCTTAAAAAATAAAATAGCGACACATTATAGGAGCATCGCCCAAAAAACAATGTAAACTCAAATCCCAATAGAAGACTTAAACACATTTTTTAAAGACAAGGGCTGGCAGGCTAATGCAGTTCCGCAAATTTGGGAAACAGAAAAACCTGAAAAACTCCTTGATAATCAGGAGTTTAATAAAGTATTGCAACAATGTTTAGACAATCTTGGTACTCAATACCTTGCCTGTGTGCGTCTAAAGTTTTTGCAAGAAAAAAAAGTTGCCCAAATCTGTCAGGAACTTGATATTACGCCCACTAATTTTTGGCAACATTTGCATAGAGCAAAGGTACAGCTTCGCAACTGTATTGAAAATCATTGGTTTAAAAAAGTGATTAGTGAAACTTAAAATAATAAATGCAATGCTTAAATTTTTAGAAATATCCTGTCATAAGGCTACGGAATTAGTAGAGAAAAAAATCAATTTTAGCTTGTCTTGGAAAGAAAGTTTGTCATTGCACTACCATCAGAAAGCCTGTGTGGTCTGTAAATATTACGAAGACCAAAATATCATGTTAGAGCAATGGATACAGCAAATAGAAGAACAATATGAGATGAAAAATAGTATTTCAGAAGCTGAAGTGGAGGCTTTGATAGAAAAGATATTGAATGAAAAAAAATAAACTGAGAAATACTGTCAGGATTTTGGTAACACTACTACTTATCAAATAAAAATATTATGAAACTCAAAGAAGGATTTAATGCACAAGATTTTACAGCACAAGATATTTATGGGAGTCAAATTAAACTATCTGATTATAAGGGAAAAAAAATTATTCTTAGCTTTTATCGCAATGTAAACTGTCCATTTTGTAACAGACGTATTCACCAAATCATGGGGAAGAAATTGTGGTTACAGGAATCAAATACACAGCTATTATTTTTGTTTGAGAGTTCTATCAAAAAATTGAACGAAAGCATATTCCATCAAGGCATCTCTCCCTTCCCATTGATTGGCGACCCAGAAAAGAAGATTTATCAACAGTATGGCGTTGAGAAATCTGTGCTGGGAGTATTAAAAACGCCTTTTGTGAGTAGTTTTTCTAAAGTACTCAAAGAAACTCAATCACTCAACCTCCCCAAAGACAAAGATGCAAGTGTAACGCTTATGCCTGCGGACTTTTTTATCAACGAACAGTTTAAGATTGCAAAAGCATACTACGGCACACACTTGGACGACCATGTATCTTTAGAAGAGTTTTATACTTTTGCAGGAATTTAGAGATTACGCTGTTGTCTATTTCTCCACAGGCAAATTTCGCTATGAAAAACTATTTTTTCAATTATATACTGGTAATCAATAAATTGTAAAATAAAACATCTTAGGTCGCAAAACAAACTGCATTAAGAAATACAATAAATAGTTTGTATTTTTAATGCAGTTTGACAATTTTTTGAAAATTTATACTTTTGGGCATCATCATGAACGACAGTGGCACAACACTAAAATTTATCAACGTGCGAGAGTAGAGATGGAATCACACCAAAAATCCTCCAAAAAATACAGATAAATATTGGCTTACTTTATGCTTATTTGACAGAGAAAGATTAATTTAGCAATTTAATTAATTTGATTCAAACATTTAAGCTAAGATAATGAAACTAACACGTTGTACGCTGACATTTTTACTTGCTTTTGCCTTGATTTTCAATGTATTAGCCCAGTCAAAAAATGATGCCAAAAAGGAAAAAGAAGAACGCAAAAAGTGGAAGGAGAAGAAAAGCAAGGTAGAGCCACTCCAATACCGCGATATGCTCAAAGAAATGGACGAACTCAAAGCCGAAAATGAGGCTCTCAAGCGGCAAAACGCAAGTATGCAGTCTGGCTTTGAGGAAAAAGAAGCACTGAAAACAAGTTTGGAAAAGCAAATTGCCGAACTGAAAAGTGGTGGTGGTAGTACTCCTGCTATCAAAACTGAGTCCAATGAAGTAGATGCCTCTTACAAAGTCAAGGGAATCATTTTTCGCGTGCAGGTAGGCGCGTACCGCAAAATTGACCTTTCTAAGTTTAAGGACAACAACCGTAACTTTGCCATCAGCCAAGATGGAGATATGCTCAAATACGAATTAGGCTCGTTCAGCAATCCGCGAGAGGCTTATTCTTTCAAAAAGTACATGATGAAAATCGGCGTACCAAGCCCTTGGGTGGTTGCCTACAAAGATGGGCAGAAAATGACCGAAGACATCAGGGCGATTCTCAAAAGTGTAGGTGTTACAGAGGCTGATTTAGAAACTGATTTGTTCAAAGAATAATCATTCTGTGGCTCAACCCAGTTCTTCTACAGCATTGAAATAGTCAGTTATATTTAAGCCTCGTTTTAACGGTGGTATCCAAAAAAACAAATATTTAATCAATTTTATTTAGTTTTTAAAAAATATTAAAAGATGATAAAACATAAAATAGTAGCCATACTTTTCTTTTCTCTGCTCACCTTGGGCGCGACATTTGCCCAAAAGAAGACCGCAGAAGAAAAAGCACAGGAAAAAACCTATAAAAAAGCCCTCAAAGAACTTGACCCGCTCGCGTACAGGGACATGGTGAACGAGTTGCAAAAACTACGAGGCGAAAACGGTGGTTTGAAAACCAAGCTCAAAACCGTAGGTAAGGACATGGCAGACAGAGATGCCGAAATAGCCAAACTACAGGTAGAGTACGACTCAGTGAGTACCGCGCTCACCCAAGCCAAAAACAATGCCGCCAATACAAATAATGTAGTTTCAAATGCCGAATATGCCAAAGGAACTTGGTATAGAGTGCAGGTGGGGGTCAAAAACAAAATAGACATCACCGAAGTTGGCGGCGAAGCAAAGAACCTCATCATCGAGAAAGACAGTGATAACATCTACAAATACACGCT
>JAAFJS010000073.1 GCA_013298985.1 Cytophagales bacterium | reverse complement strand
AATCCATACACATCTTGGGTTTGGGGGAAACGCGTGATTCTCTCAAACTGCAAATTGCTTGTGTACTCGATGCGTGTTTTGCCTTTTGCGCCCTGCTTGGTGGTGATGATGATAGCACCCGCCGCCGCATCTATACCGTACAAAGCCGCCGCCGCAGGGCCCTTCAGTACTGTAATGTTCTCAATATCATTGGGGTTCAAGTCCGCAATGCGGTTCGTATAGTCAGAGTTTCTATTCGGTGAGTCATTCAAAAGCAAGCCTTCCGAAAGCGTATTATTACTGACAGGCACACCATCAATCACGAAAAGCGGTTGGTTATTACTGCCCAGCGAGGTAGCCCCACGAATGATAATAGAAGATGATGAGCCTGGCAAGCCGCCTGTCGTACCTACCGTAACCCCCGCAATACGTCCTTGCAAGGCATTCACCACATTGGGGCGGTTTGTTTCAGCAAGTTCATCGCCTTTGATTTCTTGGATAGCATAGCCGAGTTCCTTCTTTTCCTTTTTGATGCCAAAAGAAGTAACGACCACCTCCCCAAGCTGGCGCGTATCTACTTTCATCACATAGTTGATTTCTGTGCGACTGCCTATCGCCACCTCAGCCCTTTGGAAGCCAATAAAGGAGAAAACCAGTGTAGTAGCCTCCACAGGAACGCTTAGTCTATAGCCTCCGTCAGCATCAGAGATAACGCCTACCGAAGTTCCTTTGACCGTAATATTGACCCCAGGAAGCGGATTGCCGTCTTCGCCCGAAGTTACTTTTCCGCTAATGATGCGCGCCTGCCCAAAAGCCAAACCCACAGGGCTAAGACTTTGGAAAACAAGCAGTAACATCAGAAGTGAAATACATCTTGTAAGTGTTTTTTTCATAAATATTTGTTTAAGAAATGATAAAAAAATGAATAGAATGAAGATGAATGATGAATATTATAAAATTTTCATACTCGTAACTTTCTGATTTTCAAGCCCTCATTTATCTGGTGAATAAACTATTCATCATAGTTATAAATCATGCACCAAAGTTATAAGACTTTTTCCAAAGGGGCAATATATTTCTGAAAATTAAAAGCGGCAGCCGAAAAGCTATTAGAGTAGGCATAATCCCATTAAAAACAATCCAATGAAAAAGCTAAAACTAAGTATCTCGTTATTTGCATTTATTGCCCTGCTTTTTGTAAATTGCCATCACTCTGACGTGGTGCAGCCCTCAGAAAAAGCCATCGACTTAGACCAACTCGCTACGGAGTTGGCAAAAGATGAGGATTTTGGCAGGCTTAAACTTTTAGGAGATGACATGGCAGAATATCGTAAATCCTGGTTTTTTTCATTATCTACTAAGATGAAAAAAGAAGTTATCAAGGCTTACTCTAAAAAAGGTACTCCAGAACAAAAAGATACCCTCAGAAAATTATTCAATAAGGATGAAAAAGCCATTCAGTTTTTTACCGAATTTGCCCTCTTAGCACACACTTTACATATTAAATTTGCTATTTTGAGAACATTAAATAATAACAAGTGCGTAAATCTTTTAAAAAGTGCAAGTTCCAATTATGAGAAAATAGCATCAAAGGTAGCGAGAGTAGAAGTTGATTGTGATGACAACTATGTTGTATGTTCTTCAGATGCATTCTGGACTGCAGTTAGCGCAATAGGAGATTGTGTTTCCGATTCATTTGACAATGCAGCACCTAATGGAGATGTTAGTGGTGCAGATATTCAACAATGTTGGAGTGAGGCTTATGTTGATTATGACCTAACAATGGATGGTTGTTTTGGTAGTTATACAACATGCTTTTATTAATCGGTTATTTATAATCATAATATATTTAGAACCAAATGCTAAATTTGATAAATTGTTATGTTTTGGGTTTGCTTTATAAAGTTCTAAAAAGAAACTCAAAATTTGGATACAACAATTAATTTCTTAATATAACGCCACGAGGTATTTGATAAAAAAAAATAAAAACTTCGTGGCTTTTTATTTCTATGATAAAAAATAAAATCATCAATATATTAAAATTATGAAAAAAATATTAATGTTATTTCTATTTGTGTCATCAAATTGCATAGCCCAAAATATAGACACAGATTTTGAAGGTTATATCTCTTATAAAAAAAAATTAGCTTTAGTTGATAAAGATTTTCAACCCCATATAATAGTATATTACAAAAAAGGTAATATACGCACCAAGAACTTACATTTTTTGACTACTTCATATTACAATATTATTAAAGAAGACAGCATTTATTTCATTTCAGAAATAAAAAATACAATTCAAATAATGAAAAATAGTTCAAATGATGATAATATGAATCAAAATACAGAAAAGAACTACCCTGATTCTACTCAAAAAATATTGGACTATGAGTGTGTAAAAGTAACCTCAACACTTTTATCTACATCAAAGCGAGGTCAAAGAGAAATAAGTTATGTATATTACTGCACAGAAAAATTACCTAAAATGAATCAATTTTGGGGGCGTACCTATAGTTTAGGTTGCCCTTTATATATTTTAAGTAAAAGCAAAAATACTGATACGGGGCAGGAACTTACCTCCGAAATGATAGCCACCGAAATCGTCCGCCAGTCCTTGCCCGATTCACTCTTTGAACTGCCCAAAGGATATAAAAGAATAGTATATCCTAAATAGAAATAAGAAGAAATTAGATGAAAAGAAAAATTTTAACTTGGTCAGCATTGACCTTGTTGTCTTTTTTTGTTGCCTCTTCGGAAATACCTCCTGCGCCTTCACGTTCATTTCAGGATATTTTTGGCATCAAATATGAAAATGCACTGAAAATTATTCAGGAAAATACTATGCTTATCAGACAGAATCTGGAAGTAGATAGTATTCATTGTAAGCTACTTATGGCTATTATTTTTCCAGAATTAATTCGCCATAATCCATTTAGAGATAAATTAGAACAGGAGTCTTTGGATTTACTTTATGTAGAATATGGGGCAGAAGATGGGCTGGATTTTTCCATTGGGCTTTTTCAGATGCGCCCTTCCTTTGTGGAGAGATTGGAAAGCTACATTCAAAATAAAGAAAAATCTTTGACAAAGGAAAACCGTATTTTTGAACCTCTCTACACCTATCCAAAAGTAGAGGCTAAAAAAGAACGAAAAGAACGCGTACATCGCCTCAAAGACTTGGCTTGGCAGGTAAAATATTTGCGCTGTTTTTATCACATTTTACAAGACAAATTTCCTCATGTCATGCAATTATCTATGAATCAAAGAGTAATGTTCTTAGCTACTGCCTACAACCGCGGTTTTCACTGCTCAAAAGAAGAAATTAAGCGTTGGGAAAAAATAGAAAACTTCCCCACAGGCAAGAGTTTTCTGAATCAAAATAGGAAGCAGTACATTTATGGAGAGGTGGCGTTGGATTGTTTTTTAAGACAAAATAAATTAGATTTGCTTCCCTAATAGCTTGTCTATCATGCTTTTGAGGTATTCATTTTCCGTTTTTAGGTTGGCGATTTGTTCTTGGTAAAGCTGGCGTTCATGCTCTATGTGATTGTAGTTATTTACATAACCATTCACTACTGTATTCTGTGCATGATTATTTAGGATTATTTTCTCATCAAAATTAGTGATGTCTTCGACTCTGATGCCCAAAATACCTGCAATTTGCTCTAAACGATGGTAAGTAATTTCTGTTTCTCCTGATTCTATCTTGCTATAGCTTGCTTGGGTAAGTTGTAAGCTTTCTGCAATGTACTCCTGCCTGTAGTTTTTGAGTTCTCGTAACTTTCTGATTTTCAAGCCTAAATTCATATTTTTGATACTATGTAAATGATTGTAGTCAATTATTCATCAAAGATATAAGACTTTTTCCAAAAGGAGAAATATCAAGTACAAAATTCAAAACCTCGCTTATTTTTCTACGACCAATCTCCGCACTTGCACTTTGCCCTCTTGGAAAATTTTTAATATATAAATTCCTGATGAACAGCTATTTAAGCTAATTTTTTTCTCCTGCAAAGGGAAATAAACAAAAGAAGCATCATAAATTTTCCTGCCTGTGAGGTCATGTAAAACTATTTTGTCTACTGGTTTTTTGGAGAAAATGAACAATTCGTTTTGGCAGGGCTGTGGGTATATTTTTAATTCATTGCCAAAAACACTTTCTTCATTCGCCAGTACGGTGCAAACGGTACTTATATTTGCTTTGATTTGTGCCAGTTGTCTATATACATTGTCGCCAGGGCAGTCTGTAGCGCAACCATCTCTGTGTCCGCTAATTACGCCAAGTATCTTGGCATCAGTTGCGCCTTGCGGGTGCATGAACGCCGCAAGCGGATTAAACAAATTTTCTTTTTTTAGCTTCCACGCGATAAGTCTATAAAGTGCATTTAGGGTGGCTTGGGTAGGGTTTATAGCCGTCTGATAATCACCCAGCAAGCATATACCCATGGTATTTGTATTTTTTCCGCAAAAGTGCGCGCCCAGCACGTTGTCGCTTTCCAGCGTTCCCTGCCCCAGCCTTCCCTCAAAAACTGTCCCATCTTGGGCAATCAGGTAGTTATAGCCTATGTCGTTCCAGCCATTGGTTTGGGTGTGCAGCAGATAGATATTGCGGATAACTTCCGTAAAATTGGTGGCTGTATTTGACCCAGACGCATGATGTATGATAACGTGCTTGACTGGCGTTGCTATGGGGGATTCCTTTGGCGGAGGCAAGCCCGTTCGCCACTGCGCGCCTGTGATGACCGCAGGTTTTTCACACTCTTCTTCTATCCGATGGGTTATATTTTCCCACGTCTTTTGAGATTTGGGCAGGGGCGGGGCATTTATCAGATGTAATTTCAAAGGTATTTTTGTATCTTTTGCTTGTAGCTGGAATTGTATAATTGGTTGGTCAAAAACTATCAAATTACTCAAATTTGCTTCGGCATGAATGTCTTTGGTAAGTGCAAAACTTTGACCTTCGGCAAGTAGAATCAAATTCTCAAAAGACTGATGAACAGGAATCTCAATGGAAATGCTTGTAAATGGGTGAGAAAGCTGAATGTTAAGCCACTCACCCTGCCTTGCCGCTACTTGGGTGGTGCTGTAAAAAACAGAATGTCTTTCTTCTGTAACTTGGGCGAGTTGGGCAAAAGTAGGTTTTATAGCTATAATTGCGCCAATGAGGGAAAGAAAAATGAAGTATGATTTCATAAGCAAGCATTAAGTTTATAGGCAAATATAGCAAAAAAAGAAGACTTGTGGTTTTCTGTTTGGAAATGTCGGTATTGAATTTTATTTTAGCATTTTCAAACCTGAATTTTCTGATTTTAAAACTTTGATAATGAAAAAAGTAGCTATTTTCTACCGTTTCCTTCCTCAATATAGGGCTGATTTTTACAACAAACTCCATGACGAACTCGCGCAGGAAGGCGTGGAGCTTTCTCTGATTTACGGCAAATCGATAGACGGCAATTCCCTCAAAAAAGACGAAATAGACCTGCCTTGGGCTACGCACGTGCAACACAAAATCATCAAAATTGCGGGCATTGACTTTATGTGGCAGCCCTATCTTCGCTATGCCAAAAACCAAGATTTGGTCATTGTAGAGCAGGCAAATAAGCTGATAGTCAATTACTTACTAATTTTTTATCGCCATTTTTCTACGTTCAAGCTGGCGCAGTGGGGGCATGGACGCAATATGCAGATAAATGACAAAAGTTTTGCCAATAGCTTTAAGCGCAAGCTCATTACCGCTTGCGACTGGTGGTTTCCCTACACTGAGGGCGTGAAACAGTACATTATTGACAATGGGTTTGATGGAAACAAAATTACCGTTGTCCAAAATGCGATTGATACCGTTACATTGAGCAAAGAATATGATGCACTGGACGAAAGCAAGGTTACAGCATTAAAAGAAACATTGGGTATTGATTCAGAAAATATTGGTTTGTATTGCGGTGGCATCTATGCAGAAAAACGAGTAGATTTTTTGATAGAAGCCTGCGACAATATTCGCTTGCAAGTACCTGATTTTAACATGGTTATCATTGGTTCTGGCAATGATGCTCACAAGTTCAAAGAGGCACAAACTACGCGACCTTGGTTGCACTATTTGGGGAGTAAGTTTGGGGCAGAACGCGTCCCTTATTTCAAAATGTCTTCGGTTTTTCTGATGCCAGGGCTGGTCGGGTTGGCAATTTTGGATTGCTTTGCTACCAAAACGCCTATGATTACCACGACTTATCCTTTCCATAGCCCTGAGATTGAGTATCTTAGCAACAATGAAAACGGTGTAATCACCGCCAATAACATGGAAAGCTATGTGGCGGGCGTGGTCAGCGTGCTAATGGACAAGGCAAAGCTACAAAGATTGGTCAATGGCTGCGAAAAAGCACGCACCATTTATAACAATGAAAATATGGTCAATAACTTTAAAAATGGAATATTGAAGTGTGTGCGGTCAAAATAAAAAACGCTTATCCCAATTCAAATAAAGCTACATCTATCTCTAAGTGAGTAGCTACATACTTAATCACTTCGCTTTCGTCCTCAGAAATATATTCTGACGAGTCAGCAAACATGAGCATTACCTCTGCTATATTTTCTTTGAGCAAGGGAATTTCTTGGAGATAATCGTGTAAAACTTGTAAAAAAGCAGTTTTCCATGCGTATTCTTGCTCATAGAGAAAAAATAAACCTTTACAAAACTGTACCTCCAAAGGACTTTCTTGGTAGTTCCGCGATTCGCCGTAGCTATTCGCCATAAACCTTGCAATGTGCTTTACGTAGACGCGTTCTTCCTTGTCTATCTCGCCATCTGCCGCCACGACCAGCAGGGCGGGGTAAAAAGTAAGTAAGGTCAGGAACTGCTCTTGTGTCAGTTCGCACTCACTCGCCTCGCTATATGCCTCGTGCAAGGACGAAATTGAGTGAATATCTATCTCAGAAAGATTGCCTGCCCCTGTGTTGCTCATGGTTATACTTAATTTGTAGTGCTTGTTGCCTGTGGTTGTGCCGCTTTTTTGCGAATTTCTCTCATTTTGATGGCGATAGCAGTCAAGCGGTCTAAAACCAATTTTTTACTTCTTTGCTTTTTCATAGGTTTATTTTGACGCAAAGGTTTTCCACGCACCGTTTTTTTCTTTTGAACGGTGGTGATTTCTTTGTTTTCGTCTTTGGATTCAGTTAATTTCTTAGCCATACTAAATTTGTGTCTATCTGCCATCACTTACACAAAAATATAGACAAAATTTCGTAATCACTGCCTCTAAAATGCAAAATGTGTAGAAATTACTACGTATTTCAGGTAAAACTACTTAGCTATTTTTTTTCTTGTCTTTACTTTCTGCACCACCCAATTTCCCACTTTTTTTCCCTGTTCTTTTCCTTTTTCAATCGCAGAACGGTAGTGGATTCCTCCATACAAGCGGCTCAGTCCTGCTTCGTCTGCGGCTTGTTCGAGGGATTTGTAACTGCGAACTGTAAATCCATACTCCACCTCCGTAGAATCAGTAAATACAAAATTTTCACCATAAATTGAGGTCAGCGTGGTCGCGATTGCTGAGGAAACTACGCTATGCCCACTGGTGTATTCGGGGAAAGGCGGCGTTTGCAGTAGCGGAGTCCAGTCCTTGTCTATGTACTTGTTTATCAGGCTTTCGGGGCGAATGAGGTTACTGCGATACTTCTCGTCCCAGCAGCTAATAAACCCATCTAACATACTGATAGAGAGCAAAGTATATGCCTCTAAGGTTTGCATAATGTCTGCCTTTGATTTTTCAGAAGCTATCTTGGCAATGCCAATCCAATGCCCACCAGGAGAAATTTGCTTAGAGGCAAAAGAAGCATGACCTATCAGGTTCATTACGAAGGGGTTATTGTCCCAAAACTGCGCTATTTGGGTTTGTTCTTGGGTCAAATTTTTTCTTACCTCATATACTTCCAGCACCTCCTTGAAAAAAGGACTATTTCGCGCCGTATCAAAGGCAGGCGGTCTTGGCGGCATAAACTGACTGGCAGAATCCAGCGTCATACTGCGGATTTTGTTCCAATGAGGCTCAATAGCCGCCATGTAAGTTGGTGGCGTTGGTTTCCAGCGCGCAAGCTCGTCCTTGATTTCAAACTTGGGGAAGGTGCGCGTTTCGCGATAATTGTCTTTTTTTGCCCATGCTACAATATGCTCGGCGACTTTTGTGCCATAGAGCAAGGAATTGACATAGACCTCATCAGGCACGCCCATCTCTTTAAACTCCTGATAAAGTATGCTTTCAAATTCTTCTATTTTTTCAGGGGAAAAGACAAAATTTAGCTTCGCCGTCGTCAGCAGGGCGTGCGTACTTGCCAAAGGAAAACAGTATTGCTTGCTTTTTTCGGGTTTGGGAACGTCTTTGAGGTCTTTTAACTGCCCTTCAAGTGATTGATAATCAGGATAATCATGGATTAAAACTTCATACGCTGCGATGGTCGTGTAGGCATAGATGCGCGAAGCAATAGGTGGAGGGAAAATGTCATGCACAATTACATCAGTCAGTTTTTTGATGGTGCGGCGCATGGCTTCAGGATTTTGGCTGGCGGCTTTGTAATCTTTGGGCTGACAAGCTGTGAGCAAGACAAAGGCAATCATTAATATTTGAGCAAATATGGTTTTCATTTGTTAGAGATTGGCGTAATCATTCATTAAATTTAAACCGCAAATCTAATCATTTTTTCTTTCTCTCTCCACCACCTCCAGCTCTTTTTCTAATCTCTCAAAGTGATAGACGAGGTTGCCTTGCTCATCATTTTTGACCTCTCCTTGCCACTCGACCAATGCTTTTTGATAAAATTCTTCATTGAGTTTGCCATTCTTGTCATACAAAAGTGAGGCATCTTTTCCCGAAAATATAGATTGGAGAAAGGAAAAATAATCGTTTTGTGCCTGTCTTTCTTTATTTTCTTTGAGCATTTTGCGCTTGCCAATGATGAAAGTGGGCAGGAAAGAGCTGTAAGTAAGGCTAATGCCAATACCAATACTATAATAAAGAAAGGTAAAACTTCCGATGCCCAGCCAAGAATTTTCCAGCAGAAAAAACCAAAGGGGTACAAAAAACAGGGTGTATAAAAACTGAATGACAATAGCCCTTGCCATCGTGGTATTTTCAGAGGCATAATTGCTGTTCCATTTTCGGAGGGGAGTGAGGTTATCCCAAATGTAGGGCGAAAGATGGGGGTTGCGATTGTGCCAAACTTTGTGTTGGCTTTCGACTTCGGGAAAGTGATAAATGATTATGCCCTCGTCCGTAACATACACATTGCCTTGGTATTGCACCATGAGCTTGGTGGCTTCCTGTTCCGCCTTTTCGAAACTCCAGCCTGTGAGCATCACGAGGTCGGCGGTGGTGATTTTGCCTTTGTGCAGGTCTATGTAAGATAAAATTCGCTTTTCCAAGTCAAGTGCATCTATATTTTCTTTTTCTCCAAAAATAAAATCAAAAGCTATTTTTTTGATTTCATCTTTGCGAAAAGCATTTTGTTCTGGAGGATTCACTCCTTCATAAAAGAAATGAGAAATTTCATCTGTTTTTGTTTTAAAACTTGGTATAGTCTTTCTAAACAAAAAATAAAAAGGAATCAGTGGTGAAATAGGGGCGAGCGCGATTACCCAGTTTACCCAGCTACTGCCGTAGTTTCTGTATAAGTCATTGGAAACCCGCCACTTCACCAAGTTGGTAACACCTTGTTTGGCATTGTTCCAAACCTTTCCGACCAGCTTGGTGATAGAATTTTTTTCAGGCAAAAAATCAAACTGATAGGTGATTTCGCCCTTTTCGCTGACTTGGAGGCGGCAAGGATGCTTTTTGATGAGAGCTTCGAGCGCGTCTTGGACTTGATAAACAGAAAGCCCCGTCCTGACTATCAAATCGGCAGGCGTAAGCCCTTGCTCGTGTTTCTGCAGGGTGTCTTGGACAGTAGCTACGTCTTTGGGCGTAGCTTGTAAAGGCTTCACTGACAGCGATTTATCCATTATTTTAGAATACCTAATTCTTTGTAGTATTGAGCAATCAGCTTACTTTTCTTTTCCCAAGATTCTTCTTTGGCAAACTGGTAGCCTTTCACGCCCATTTCCACGCGTTTTTCAGGGTTTCGGTACATGAACTCTATTGCCTCTGTAAATGCCTTGACCGTTTCCTGCGGGTTTGTTACAGGAATTTTGATGCCTGTATCTTCGGGAAGCAGCACTTTTGCGCCATTGAGATTTAGCGTAATGTAAGGCAGAGCTACGGACATTGCCTCCAAAAGCTGGGTTACGGAGGAGTCGCGCAGGCTCGAAAACAAAAACAAATCATGCTCGCGATAGGCTTTCAACACCTCGCTGTAAGGAATCTGACCTTTCCAAACCGCCTTATCTTCTAATTTATATTTTTTTAATAATTCAGGAATAAACTTGGCAATCGTGCCACCGCCAATGATGGTAAGCGTATATTTGACTTCTGGACTCAGCTTGGAAAGTGCCTCCAGTGCCAAGGGCAGTGCTTTCAAAGGAAGCAAACGCGCCACCCAAATAATTTTAATTACTTCACTCTGAGGGCGTTCGGGCATGGTTGCGGGCATATCTTTGTCTGCCACGCTATCGTCTAAAAAGTATTTTATTTCTTTTGCACCGTATTTTTTGGCAACTTCGAGGGTAGGCTCGTTGTTCACCAAAACCAATTTGGCTTGTTTGAGGGAACGCCTCATGTTGGGGTTCAGAAACTCTAAGACTGCACTGCCCATTTTCCTCAATATTTCCTTGCGCCAGCCCACCAAATAATATTCCTTGAAAGCAGGTGGAGGAAACTGACCGCCACCTAATGCACCAAGAATCAGGGGTTTATGGAGTTGCCACATCGCACTCCCCATGCGAACGCTGCCATAAGAAATATGGTGAACGGCATCAAAATTGACCTGACGGTCTAAGTGCTTGGCAGTTTGGTAGGCGGCAGATTGCCAAGTAAAATAGTGCAAGTAAATGCCTACCATGTATTTGTACGATTTTTCTACCCAATTTGGGACATCTACAAAGGTAAAATGTAGGTTTGGCGTAGGGTTTTCGCGGAGATATTCCTCTATGTTTGCCTTGCCGCGCGAGGTAGTTACGCACCATACATCATAGCCCAGTTTTACATACATCATCGCCCAGTTCCAACTTCTACCTTGCTCGCTACCACGTTTTGGGTCGCATACATACATCGAAAGTAATATTTTCACGTTCCAACTTGTTTAGTTTGAGCAACGAAACAAGTGAAAAATGCTCATATTTTCAAATTACTTCCTATCTTTTTTTGGTTTGGGAGAATATAAGCAAGTAGCAAATTAAAATGTGTTTTTTTGCCTTTATCTAAATGAGGGTGTCTAAAAAGTATGATTTCCATACGTCTTAAAAGCATAAATATTTGTTTATCAATGTTTTATATTTTAAAAAAATATGTAGTTTTTACTTTTTGGGCAGCCTCAAAATTCCTAATATGAAATGTATCACATAACTCATTTTCAACTTCTTTCTTTCTCAGCATTAGCTTTCATGTTTAGAATAGGAAGTATTACAGGTGGGATACCTGCTTTTAAGGTAATATATGATATATGTTCCCTCAAATAAGGATAAATAATAGCTTGAGCATTGATGTGTGTAAAGCTCTCAAATGATAATTCAGGCTTACCTATAATTTCAAAAATACCTACCATTTTTACAAAAATATCTAACATTAGCTCTTCATTGTTGCTTTTTCCCATTACCTTAGCACTCAAACCCACATTAAAAATATTATTTTCATCTATTCCACTTCCAACATCAGTTTGTATGTCTATATCAATATTAATTTCAGCATTAAATTGAGTTACTCGATGGAAAGAAGAATCAACTAATATTACATTTACTATATTATAAATATTTTGCATTGCTTTCAAAATTGTTTTAAATCATTCAATATATTAAGAATAGCTCACAGAAGAAAGTTTGTATTTAGTAGCTTGTGGTTGAGCCAGGTTGCGATATGATTGTAAAGATTGTTTCTTCTCGCTTAATTTGAGCTTATCTGGGTTTATAAATTGTTCTTTATAATCTTTTAAAAAGTTATAATTAGGTTCTTTGATAGCAAGCATTAATTCTAACTCTTTGCTTTGTTCTTCCTTACCTTTGCCAATGATATAATGAGGCTTATCTATTAAAGTGATAATATCTTGCTCACTAATAAAAATCAAAGATTCGTAAGGGAATTGTGTGCTAAATTCCATTAGCATATCCAATTTTTTTTCCTGAAAATCATCATTTTGGTAAATTGTAATAGGACTTACCTCCACTAAGTTTGTATCATCAGGCATAACTATATATCTGAAAGTAGCTTCTTGAAAATTTTTAGCTAACTTCTTGATAATATCAATTGTAAGAAGAATTTGCGTGTTCATAAGTTATAAATTTTTATTAGCTCAATATGAATTTCTGCACATTTTTGATAGACTTTACTTGCTTCATCTTCAGTTTTAATGATTTTTTGAGGGAAATAGTCAATTTCCTCTCGCCTCAACTTTACCTTATTCAAATCTTCTTTATAGCGGTTTGCCTTTTGTGCAGTAATATTGATGCTTATTGCTGTTGTTAGGCTTCCAATGATATATTTATGTGTTCCCCCTTTATTTTTTGTGCTATCATTATCAAAATCAAACTCATAATAGTCATGAAACTCTATCAAAACATATTTGATAAGTTGCAAACAGCTGTAATAAGCACAATGTAAACTTGAATTATAAAAACCACTATCAATCAGTAGTTTGGCTGATATTAAATTTTCTTTAGATTTTTCTAATAAATGGTTCACTATACTGATAATAATTTTTAACAAAGTTAGATTTTTAATCTCTAAAAATGAAATAATAATAGTATTTTCCTTACCAAACCCTTCTTACTTCCTACACTTCACCCTTTACTTTTTACGCTTCACCCTTGATTGGATTTCTTCTTTGTGATTTTTCATACAATTTTGAACCATCAAATTTTTTGAAAACTTAATCACTCATAAAATCAATGAAGAAAACATTTTTATTACTCGTGCTTATTTTTATCGTCAAATTGGCATCAGCACAAACGCAAACAGTGCGTGGCAAAGTTACTGATGGCGCATCAAGGTCGCCGATTATTGGCGCAAACGTTTCTTTGATGGGTAGCAATCCTCTTGTAGGCGTTGCCACTGACGAAAACGGCAATTTCCGCTTGGCGCAAGTGCCTATTGGTCGAATTAGTTTGAAAGTCGCTTTTATTGGTTACGAAGACGTGTTTATCAAAGACGTAATCGTAAATACAGGCAAGGAAGTCATCTTGGATATCGCTATGTTAGAGAGTGTTACGAGTCTGAACGAAGTGGTAGTTACTTTTCAGCGAAGTGAAGATGCAAAAATCTCTAACAACGAAATGGCGACGGTGAGTTCACGCCCTTTTAACCCCAGCGAAACGCTGAAATACGCAGGTAGCTTGGGCGACCCTTCGCGCATGGCGGCAAACTTTGCGGGTGTAAGTGGCGCAAATGACGCAAGAAACGACATTATAGTACGTGGAAACTCCCCAGCTTCGCTTTTGTGGCGTTTGGAAGGGGTGAACATTCCCAATCCAAATCACTTTGGCGCATTGGGAACTTCTGGTGGTCCCGTAAGTATGCTCAATACCAATCTGTTAGCCAAATCAGACTTTATGACAGGTGCTTTCCCTGCCGAATATGCCAATGCTTTGGGTTCTGTTTTTGACCTCAGATTGAGAAAAGGAAATGACGAAAAACATGAATTTTTAACCCAAGTGGGCTTTAACGGTGTGGAAGTGGGCGCAGAAGGTCCTTTTTCCAAGAAAAAAACAGCATCTGGTCGCCAAGCCTCTTACCTGCTCAACTATCGCTATTCACTTTTTGGTTTGATGTCTGCTATTGGTTTCCAAATCGCAGGAACGCCTTATTATCAGGATTTTACCTTCAAAACGGATATTCCTGTGGGCAAAAAAGGCACATTCTCGGCTTGGGTGCTGGGTGGCAGAAGCAATATTACTTTTTTGGGCAAAGACGTTGATACAGAAGGAGATGCGTATGGGGACGAAAACAACAATACCTTTGTAAACTTTGGGGCGGGGATTGCTGCTGCAAGTTACGAACACCGTTTTTCAGACAAAACTTATGGCAAAATCACTTTGTCAGGCTCGCAAAGTTTCCAAAATTTTGATGGAGATAGCGTCATTTACCAAGGAGACAGCAAAAATATAGAAAGGGAAATCCGCAACGAAACTGCTCGTTTTTCTAATGACAAACTGTCTATTAATGCGGTTATCAATCACAAAATCAATGCAAAAAACAAACTTACAGGCGGTTTTATCATAGATTTTTCTCGATTTGATTTGAAAGGCACAAGGCTTTTCCCTCGCACCAATGAGCTGAGAAATGCCACAGGTGAAACAATGCTTGGACAAGGATATTTGCAATGGAAACATCGATTTAATGAACAACTTACGCTTAATTCTGGGCTGAATTTTATGTCTTATGAATTGAACGGAAAGTCAGTGTTAGAGCCAAGAATCGGACTAAACTATGCGGTCAATGCCAAAAGCTCGCTGAATATTGCCTACGGCTTGCACAGCAACTTACAGCCTATTTTGCTTTCTTTTTTCCAAACTCGCAATCCCGACGGTTCTTACGCTTTGAATAACAAGGGTTTAGGATTTACACGCAGTCATCATTTTGTGGTGGGCATAGAAAAAAGCCTCACAGAAAACCTACGCCTCAAAGTAGAAACTTATTACCAATCGCTTTTTGATGTACCAGTAGAAACCCGCACCAGCTACTATTCCGTACTGACCGAAGGCGCAACTTTTGAACCCACCAACATCGGCAACTTGGTAAATAAAGGGACAGGCACAAACTATGGTGTGGAAATTACCTTAGAAAAATATTTTTCAAACAGCTATTATTTCTTACTGACGACCTCTATTTTTGATTCCAAATACAAGGGAAGTGATGGTGTAGAGCGCAATACGCCCTTCAATGGAAAATATGTGGTGAATTTCTTGGCAGGAAAAGAGTTCAAAATCGGAAACAAAGGCAATGTATTGAGCATCAACTGGAGAATCACAAGTGCAGGTGGCAGATTTGTTCGCCCAGTGGATTTAACTCTTTCAGCACAAGTAGGTGCTACCGTTTATGATGATGCAAATGCCTTCACACAGCAGCAAACGGCTTATTTCCGTACTGACTTGAAATTTTCTTACAAAATCAATAGAAAACGACTCACGCACGAGATAGCGATTGATTTACAGAACATTACAAATAGCCAAAATGTATTCCAGCAGGCGTACAATCCACGCACACAGCGCATAGGAACGGCGTACCAGCAAGGTTTTTTACCCATTCCTTTTTATAGATTGACGTTTTAAGGAAGGTATTTGTTAGTCAGGATTTATTTAATCCTGACTAATTTAAGTGTGGATTTAAAAATCCACTTTTAACACAGTCCGAATTGCAAATTCGGACTAACAGCCTTTTCTCCCCCTTTGAGGGCGCAGTGCAACTGGGGTAGGGGGGAGGAGAAGTTTTTTAAACAATTTTAAATTCATTTTGAATCTAAAGATAATATTTACAAATGATTACGTAAATTTGAAAAATGTAAAATTTATGGAAAAAATCATGCTTGACGACCGCAAAGCGCGACTGATAGGGATTCCTTTGGTGAGCATTATCATTACTTTTATAATGCACCACCCATCTTTTTCTCTCTATCCAGATTGGGCAGAGCTGTGGCGTTGGTTAAGCACCTGCTTTTTGACTACTTTATTTCTTTGGGAAGGCAATCGCTATATTTTTATCAAGTTAAGGCAGTTATTTCCAAATTATAGCCAAACCACCAAACGCTTGATATATCAGACCTTAGTAAGCCTTTTTTATACTTTTTTGGCTACTATTGTGATAGACTATGGATATTGTCATTACATTTTGGACAAACCTATGTCCACCATCTTCAAAGGGTTCAAAATAGGCATCATTCCTACGGTCATTGTTACACTGATTTACGAAAGCGTTTATTTCTTTGAGTCTTGGCGGCAAAATGTAAAAAAAACAGAAGCATTGGCAAGGGAAAACGTGCAATCGCAGTTAGAAACGCTGAAAAACCAGCTTGACCCACATTTTTTGTTCAACGGACTCAACACGCTTGCCTCGCTAATAGACGAAGAAAACAAGCCCGCACAGGCATATTTGGACAAGCTGGCGGACGTTTATCGCTATGTACTGGTCAATCGCGACAAAAATACGGTAACGCTGGACGAGGAAATGCAGTTTTTGGACGCATACATTTACCTCAACAAAATGAGATTTAGGGAAAACCTACAAGTAGAAAAGCTGATTTCTCCGCAGGCGTACCAGCAACAGGTCGCGCCACTCAGCCTGCAAATGCTCATAGAAAATGCCATCAAACACAATATTGTTTCCAAAGAAAAGCCTTTGAAAATCAGAATTTTAGAAGACGAAAAAGGTTATTTGCAAATAGAAAACAACGTCCAAGAGAAAAAAACTTTTGAGAAATCTACCAAAGTGGGCTTACAAAATATCATCAATCGCTACAAACTCCTCTCTGACAGGCAGGTAGAGATTAGCAATAATGCAGATTATTTCAAAGTCAGTATTCCACTGTTAAGTTAATTTACAAAGATAGTTTATCAATTTTATAAACATTTGATTATGAGTGGTTTAAAAACTACCCATTTATAAATTTATTACTCTTTTATGACTACTATTCTCATCGAGGACGAATACCCTGCGGCAGAACGTTTAGAAAAACTCATCAAAAAAGTAGATGAGCAGATAGAGGTTTTGGCGGTATTGGAGAGCATTGATGCCGCCCAAAAATGGTTTGCGGCTAATCCTGCGCCCGATTTGATTTTTTCTGACATTCAGCTTTCCGATGGGCTAAGTTTCCAGATTTTTGAAAATATTGCTGTCAAAAGTCCGATTATTTTTACGACTTCTTATGACGAATATGCCATCAAAGCCTTCAAAGTCAAGAGTATAGATTATTTGCTCAAGCCCATCAAAGCGCAAGAGTTAGCAACGGCAATCTCCAAGTTCAAAGAAGTGGTAGGTATGGGTTTAAAAAGCCAAACCCTTGAAAATCAGTATGCTTTGAAAATAGAATCTTTGATTGACGGTTTGCAAACGACAGGAAAAAAATATAAAACCAGATTTTTGATTGAACAAAACGACCAGTTGTTGCCCATTTCTACGGAACAAATTGCTTACTTCTTCACTTCCAACGAGTTAGTGTGCTTAGTGCGGAAAGACAACAAACAGTTTTTGATAGATTATACGCTGGAGGAATTGGAGAAATTCCTTGACCCCGCGCACTTTTTTCGCCTCAATCGTCAGTTTATTGCTCACTTGTCCGCCATTCAAAAAATTCATACCCACTTCAACGGAAAGCTCAAACTGGAGCTTGCCCCTTCTGCCTCGCAAGAAATCTTGGTAAGTCGGGAAAAAGCACAACCTTTCAAAAATTGGGTAGAAGGTTTGTAATTACCTGATTTTATACAACTTATCTTTCAGAAACTTGGTGTAACCCTTTTTTGTAACGTCATTAACGGTATTGATGAAATCTTCGGTGTTTACAGTTTTGTATTTGTACTGCATAAAAAATCGCTTTAACACTGCAAAGAAAACACGTGAATCGCCTATTTCTTCACGCAATTCGTGCAAAATCAATGCGCCCTTGTAATACACATCACCTTTGGAAAAAGTATCCTCATTTACCTCGCGATTGCCAATGACAGGGTAAAAATATTGGATAAAAGTGCGTCTTTTTTCCACTTCTTTGAGGTATGCCTCGCGCCCCAATGCACTTTCTATCAGCAAAAGTTCGGAATAAGTCGCAAAGCCCTCGTGTAGCCAAACGTCAGCCATGTCATTCGCAGAAACGGCATTGCCCCACCACTCGTGCGCGATTTCGTGCGGGACGACACTCGCCCAAGGAATCTGATGCACATAAGCCCAATTTTCGTATTCCTCTATGGTTACTGCCCTGCCTATGGCTACGCAAGTTTGGTGTTCCATGCCCAAATACGGCGACTGTACTATCGCTAATTTTTCATTCCAAAAAGGATATTCTCCATACAAATCCTCAAAAAACTTTACAAAAGTAGGCGTATGCTGAAAATAAGTATTTGCTGCATCTCTTTCATAATCAAGGAAATAGTGCGTGATTTCATGCTCACCATTGCCGTTGGTGTAGGGTAGCGTTAGCGCGGCATAATGCCCCAGATAAAAGGTTACATTGTAGTTATTGATTGGATTTTTGGAAAACCAGTGGTAGGTTTTTTGCTGAGAAAGTGTATCTATTTTTTCCAAAACGCCATTGCTGATGCAGGTCAAATCCGCAGGGAAAGTGTAGTGCATACGCATAGAATCAGGCTCGTCGGACAGGTGGTCTTTGTTAGGAAACCAAAAACTCGCACCCAAATGTTCGCAGCACAGCCCTATCCAGTCGCGCCCTTTTTCGTCTTTGTCCCAATAAAAGCCATGTCGCTGGTCAGTTTGCGCGGGAACTTTGGGGCTACCTTGGTAGAAAACTTGTACTTTTTGAAGAGAGTGAAGCGGCAAAGTATCAGGAAAACTGATGAAAATAGCATGGTGAATACGGCTGAATGTCAATTCTTTATCGCTGAAAACAATCTTTTCAACTTCCATATTACCAAATAAGTCCACTTGTATTTTTGCCGTAGGCTGCATGACCTTAAAATGAATTTCGTTAGACCCACCAATTATTTTTTTCTTGGGGTTGATGCTGATAGCAAGGTTGTAATAATGTACGTCATAGCAGGTGCGTTCTGGGCGCAAAGCCCCGCGCAGAGAGTCTGCAAGCGTATATTTTCTCTTGCGTTTGTAGGTTTTGTATTCTGAGTTTTCTTGGGCAATGAGTACGAAAGAGGTGAAAAAAAGAAGAAAAACAAGGCTAAAAGTTTTAGAAAGTGAATTCATAGCGCAAAATAGGTTTTGTGTTAAAATGAAGCAAAGGTAAAAAACTAAAATAGATTTGATTTGGATTTTTCACAAAAAAGAGAGAACTTTGACCTACCAAACTAAATTATGCGGGAATAGCTCAGTTGGTAGAGCGTTAGCTTCCCAAGCTGAAGGTCGCGAGTTCGAGACTCGTTTCCCGCTCACATCTGAGATGACATCTGCAAAGGTGTCATCTTTTTTTATGAGTCATTAAAAGAAACTTCAATTGCTGCCTCTCTAAGCAAAATTAGATTCACTGCATTTTCCATGTGTCAAAATTCTTAGAAAAGTGATATACGAAATTAGATTTTTCATATTTGAACAAATAGGCTAAGTAATTGAGCAAATAGACTAAGTTTTTGAACAAATAGACTAACATATTTTGTTCGTTTCTTTGTAATTTTGAGTGTTGAAAGGAATGTTTTTGGGTAGTGCTTTCAAATGTATGATGCTTAAAAATTTCACCTCCCCCTACCCCCCAGTTGCACTGCGCCTCCAAAGGGGGAAAACAGCCTTTTATCGCCCTTTGAGGGCTTAGTACAATGGGGGTAGGGGCGACCGTCACTACGGGAGATAAGGTTTTGATTATCATACATTTATGTGTTTATTACCTAAGAATTTTGCTGATACGCAACACGCACGCAGGTATTTTGGCAGGTTTGAGAGGTTTGACGGCATGAAATAAAAATTGTTTTTTTATTAAAATGCCACATACGTAATAATAAAAGTGTATGTAGTATCTTTTAAAAAGTCAATTATTTGCTTATCAATCTTTTATGAGAATTAATTTAGTTTTGCGTAGTAGGCAAATAGTAGTAAAAACAAATTATTTTAGGGGTGTGATAGTTTTGTGATAGATTTATTTTTAATATTTGAATTATTTTTGCTTAATTTTAGCGAGTGAATGAGGTGTGTTTTTGTGGTAAGTTGCCTTAGTCTATGCAAATTGGAACTGTAAGTAGTTAAAAACCTCTTTTCATAATAGATTGAACAATTTGCCGAACGAAGACACTGAGCAAACTGAGATAAAAAACACAAATTTTAATATTGCTTTCAAATCAATAAAAATATGAGATATTGGGTATTTATTTTTAAACTTTCATTGATGAATTTTCCCTCTCTACATCATTTTTATGTTTGCTTCAGTACACTTGCGGTGCTGAATAGGAAGCTTTTTGGCATCAAGCTACGCCTTATAAAATCTGTATTTTTCATTTGAATATTTTTTGACATAAATTTTCATTAGATTATAAAAAATTCTTTACAATATATGAAATCACTTACTTTTAGAATTTTATTTTCCCTTATTGTAGTTCTTGGTATGGCGATTACCCAAAGTGCTTATGGGCAAATTCCCACTATTACCTCCTTCACGCCTACTTCTGGTGCAATGGGTACATCAGTAACAATTACAGGTACTAATTTTAACCCTTCTGCACCCAATGATGTCTATTTTGGGGCGAGAAAGGTTACAGTTAATGCCAATGCCGCAGGAACAAGTATTACTGTAAACGTACCCGCAGGAGCGACTTCTGTAGTGCCAATCGTGGTGAGAAATAATGCCAGTGGAAGGCAGGCAAGCTCAATGGAAACTGTTGCAGGCACTAACCGAAGGCAGTTTACAGTTACTAATACGCCCAATTTGACTGTCAATGCAAGTGCTTATCTTCGCAATAATTATGGGGTAGGGACTAATCCTACTTCAGTAGCTGTAGGAGATTTTAATGGAGATGGCAACCCAGATTTGGTAACAGCAAATAATGGTTCCGATAATGTAAGCATTCTTTTGGGGACAGGCACAGGCACAGGAAATTTTGGCACAGCCACTAATTTTGCGGCAGGTACTTTTATTTCTGATGTAGCTGTAGGGGATTTTAATGGCGATGGCAATTTGGATTTGGCTGTAACAAATTATTTTCCAGGAGAGGTAAGTATTTTGCTTGGGACAGGCACAGGGACTTTTGGCGGGGCAACTACTTATGCGGCAAATGCTGATGCGCTGTCGGTAGCTGTAGGAGACTTCAACGACGATGGCAGGGCAGATTTGGTAGTAGTAAATGAAATTGGGCAGGTAAGTATTCTACTTGGGTCAGGGACAGGAACTTTTGGCACACCCAGTGGCTTTACCACAGGTATTGGTACGCAACCTTATGACGTAGTTATAGGGGACTTCAACGGAGATGGCAATTCAGACTTGGCAACGGCAAATTACAGTACAAATAATATAAGCGTTCTCCTTGGGACAGGCTTAGGGGTTTTTGGCGGACCTTCTACTTCTGCGGTGGGGCTTAATCCTCAGTCATTAGCTGTAGGAGACTTTAATGGCGACGGCAGGGGAGATTTGGCGGTAACAAATTCAAATCCTACCAATACTGTAAGTGTTTTGATTGGGACAGGGTCAGGGTTTAACCCAGCCATCAATGCTGCAACAGGGCTTAATAATCCTACTTCAGTAGCTGTAGGAGATTTCAACGGCGACGGCAATGCAGACTTGGTAGTGGCAAATACCACTAATGTAACTATTGTGCCTGGGACAGGAACAGGGACTTTTGGCGCAGTTACTAATACAGCACAGAATGCATCCAGAGTAGCTGTGGGAGATTTTAACCGAGATGGTCGGGCAGATTGGGCAGTAGCAAATGCTGGTGCAAATAATGTAGCCGTAGGAATATATGCTTCTTTTGTTACCACTTGGGTTACTACTGATAATACCATTACCATTCCTACAGATGGCGCAAGTGCGTATAACTACAACATTTCTTGGACGAACCTCACCAATGCGGGTGTAGGTGATGGCTCTGCTACTGTAATTACAAATACCCCCTATACCATTACAGGCTTGACAAATGGAAATACCTACCAAGTAGCAATTTCGGGTGCTTTTCCAAGTTTCTTTTCACTTAGCAATCTTCCAGGAGCACCTAAACTCCGCACTATCGCACAATGGGGAGATATTGCGTGGACTTCGATGGCAAATGCTTTTTTGGGGTGTACAAATTTGACTTACACGGCAACTGATGTACCAAACTTGGCAGGCGTAACGGATATGGCGGGTATGTTTCAAGGTTGTACAGCTTTTGATGGGAATGCGACCATGAACACTTGGAATACGAGTACCATCACCAATATGGGTAATATGTTTTATGGTAATTCCGTCTTTAACCAAAATATAGGCAGCTGGAATACGAGTGCAGTTACAAATATGATTTATATGTTTTATGGGGCGGCGGCTTTCAATCAACCATTGAACAGTTGGACTGTGAGTGCGGTAACAAATATGGGTGCTATGTTTTATGGAGCATCTGCCTTCAATCAGCCGCTCAATCTTTGGAATACGGGTGCAGTAACCAATATGGCTGCGATGTTTCAAAATGCGACCTCTTTTAATCAGCCTTTGGCTTCATGGAATTTGAATTTGGGTGCGCTAACAGGAACAGGGTTGAGTAGTATGTTTAATGGGGCGACTGCTTTCAATCAACCTTTGAACGGTTGGGTACTGCCACCAGCATTAACAGACTTGGCTTTGATGTTTCAAAATGCGACCTCTTTTAATCAGCCTTTAAATCTTTGGAATACGACAAATATAACCACTATGGGCAATATGTTTAGTGGGGCAAGTGCATTTAACCAATCTCTGGCTTCGTGGAATATGAGTAACGTAACCAATGCAGGCAGTATCCTCAATAATAGCGGTCTTTCCACTGCAAACTATGATGCCACGCTGATAGGCTGGGCGGCACAAACCCTGCAATCTGGTGTATTTTTGGGTGCGAATAATTTGAAATATTGTACGGCAGTAACTGCACGTACTGTTACCTTACCCTCAAAGGGGTGGACAGTTTTAGGAGATGCTTTGCAGTGTCCTACCTATTACAGCATCGCCAATGGCAACTGGGACGTAAATACCACATGGTCATTCACTTCGGGCGGTGGTGCTGTAACCGCAGGCGACTTGCCTATTCCCGCAGGTGCAAATGTGATTATCGAGGGTGGCTTCACTGTAACCGCCACTGCAAATGGACAATTAAATAATGTCAATCTAAACATCAATGCGGCAAACAGCACCTTAGACTTGGCGGCAACTACAGGACACACGATTAATGTTTTCAATAGTACAGGCAATGGCACTTTGCGACTATCGAGTGGGACTTTGCCTACGGTTACGACCAATACCTTTATGACCGTACCAAGCACAATCATAGAGTATTCAGGAG
>JAAFJS010000072.1 GCA_013298985.1 Cytophagales bacterium | reverse complement strand
CAAAGTCCTGCCCCACTGAGCAAGGGTGCAGCCCCATCATAGGAAAGCATGATGGGGGATATTTCCTCTCCAATTCAAACATTCCGTCAATGGACTCGCTGTCAATGTTGGGCATCAGGACTTTGCCCACACCTGCCGCAAAAGTGCGTTCAAGCATTTTATCCCTGTCAGATTCAAATTTTTCCGAATAGATATGTGCGTGTGTATCAATGAATTGCATGAGAAAGGTCTTTTTGTTTGACTTTATTAGGTAGTTTTAAAAGCGAATATTTAATCAATAAATGAAGTAATTTGTTTATGAAAATGAGATTTGGATAAATAAATGGGTACCATAAGAATTATGTTGCAAATATACAAAAAATTATAAGTCGAAATTTCATTCCATCTTTCTTTGCCAAGCCCAAGCTCGATATTGCCAAGAAATTGGGCTTAATCTGAGCTGATATAAAGCAATAATGAACAAAAAAAATGACCTTACCCGTTTTGGAGCAAGGTCAAAGAGTTTTGAAAGATTTTTTTCTTAACTGATTGTTTTATAAACGTTTACAATGTAAAATTTTTATATTCTTTGTCCGAAAATAAAATCACCGAATGCTATTAGAATAACCAAAAAATGACTTTTAACAATACTGCCATAGCAAGTAAGTTGAAAAACAAAAGCCTAAATGATGAAATAATGAGTTCTTTGCGTGCCATAATAGTGGAGGGTTAAATATCCCTTCCTCTATAAGACCCATTTTTCAGCCAAAACGTTGCAAAAGCAATTCAAAATTTATAGCTAAAAATAGTTAAAAGTAATTTATTGAAAATACTCTTTCATTTTTTCCATAAAACTCTTTTCTGATTTTTCTGGATTTGGGCTAAAATTAGGAGAGGTTTTCAACTTTTCCAACAATGCTTTTTCCTCTTTGCTGAGTTGTTTTGGAGTCCAGATATTGATATGGATAAGCTGGTCGCCAATTCCGTAGCCGTTCAAGTCCTTGATTCCCTTGTTTTTAAGTCGCAAAATTTTTCCGCTTTGTGTACCAGGGTCTATCGTAATTCTTGCTTTGCCGCCAATGGTGGGTACGTCAAGCGTAGTGCCAAGTGCCGCATCTACAAAGTTTATATAAAGGTCAAAATGTACATTTTTGCCTTCTCTTTTCAGTGATTCATGCTCCTCTTCTTCTATCGCAATGAGCAAATCGCCCGAAACACCGCCGCCAGGAGGAAAATTTCCCTTGCCACTCATGGAAAGCTGCATACCCTCTTCCACGCCCGCAGGGACTTTGACCGAAATCACTTCTTCTTGCTGTTTGATGCCATCTTTGCCTCCACAAGCCGTATCGCAACGTTCTGATACTGACTTACCTGCGCCATTGCAGGTAGGGCAAGTGGTGGCTGACATCATCTGTCCCAGCATCGTATTAACCACACGTCTGATTTGCCCTGAACCGTTGCAGGTAGGGCAGGTTTTGAAAGCAGTGCCATTTTTTGCACCTGTTCCTTTGCAACCCTCACAAGCTACAAAACGCTTCACTTTGATTTTTTTCTCCACGCCTTCCGCCACTTCCTCCAGGTTGAGTTTGAGCTTTATGCGTAGATTTGTCCCTTTCCGCACTTGCTGCCTACCACCTGCGCCGCCAAACATTTCGCCAAAAGGACTGCCCGAATTGCCAAAGATGTCGCTAAACTGAGAAAAAATATCTTCCATATTCATTCCGCCGCCGCTATTGCCGTCCAGCCCTTGATGTCCGAAGCGGTCATACCTTGCCTTTTTGTCAGCATTGCTCAATATTTCATACGCCTCTGCCGCCTCTTTGAATTTTTCTTCTGCCTCTTTGTCGCCTTGGTTCTTGTCAGGGTGATATTTGATAGCCAGCTTGCGATATGCTTTCTTTATTTCTTCGTCTGAGGCTCTTTTTTCTACCCCTAATATTTCGTAATAATCTCTTTTTGCCATTTTTTTACCAAGTTTATGCACCCACCACTACTTTGGCGAAACGAATTACTTTTTCGCCCAAAAAATATCCTTTTTCCAGCTCATCTACTACTTTTCCCTGCATCTCAGGCACAGGAATTTGCGTTACTGCATCATGGAAATCAGCATTAAACTCAGTCCCTTTTACATCAACCATTGGCTTTAAACCCTTCTGTTCTAAGGTTTTAAACAATTTGTCGTGAATGAGTACCATGCCTTGCTTTATGCCTTCGACATCTTGCGTTCCAGCATTTTTTTGCGCCCTCTCGAAGTCGTCCAAGACAGGCAAGAGGTTTTTCATCAGTCCTTCGTTGGCAGAGGTCATAAACTCCAATTTTTCTTTGGCAGTCCTGCGCCTAAAGTTCTCAAAATCAGCATACAAACGCACGTACTTTTCCTTCATGTCAGCAAACTCACGTTTCCACTTCGCCACATCATCTTCTACCACATTTACCTTTACCTCATTATCTTGCTGATTTTCAACAATTTCAGCTTCAATATTGATTTCTGTTGGATTAATTTCCTCTTGGTTTGTTGTTGTTTCGTTGTTATTTTCCATGTTATTTTCTAAATCATTCTATTTTAAACCGTTGTTTAATTAACAATTATACTGCCAAGTGGTTTGTAAATGACAAAATGACAGCAGGCAAAAATAAGCATAAATTTGGGCATTTTATGATGTCTTAATTTTTTCATCAAAATAAAAAAAGAACACCTACAAAATTTTTGAAAATCTTGTAGGTGCCCTCAAGTATTCGCAAGCAATTACGCTTTCTTTTCTTCTCCTTTTTCCTCATCACCACCAAAAATACCTCTGACCTTGTTGAGCAAGCCAGTAGCACCTTCTTTGAGGTCTTCCAGTTTTTCGGCAGCACCTTCTTGGAGTTCTGCCAATTTTTCAGAAGCGTCGTCTTTCCAATCTGTAAAAGTTTCCTTCAAAGCATCGCCGCTTTTGAGGTAGCCCATCGTGTGGTCGACGGCTGACTTTGCTTGTTCTTCGGTAATACCGACTTGTGTCGCAATTTTTTTGATTAGCTCTTCCATGATTCTTGTTGTTTTTTGTTAAACAATGTTAAATAAAAATAATTTATTTTTTCCCAAAAACCTTAAAAAACGGTCTGTACGTTTGTACGTTGCTAAGGTCTTTGATTTTCGTTGCTAAGTTGCACTTTTATTTAGGAAAAACAAACCTAATCAAAATATTTTTAAAACAATCATAGCATAAATAGCGTTTTGTATTTGTGTTTAATCTAATACGATAAACATTAAACAGTTTTTATCATTTCACTAAACCAAATAAAGCAGTGGGCTACTATTCTATTAAGGATTTGGAAAACCTGACGGGTATCAAGGCGCATACGATTAGGATGTGGGAGCAGCGTTATGAAATCATAAAGCCCTCACGCACAGACACAAACATTCGCCTGTACGAAGCAGACCAGTTGAAATTGATGCTTAACATTTCTTTGCTCAACAATCATGGATTCAAGATTTCTAAGATTGCTGATATGACGCGCGAAGAGGTGTACGAGAAAGTAAGGGAAACGATTGGCAAGGCGAGTAATTATGAAGACCAGATTAATGCGCTAACGGTGGCAATGATTGACTTGGACGAAGATGCGTTTGAGAAAATTATAGCAACGAATATTATGAAGTTTGGGTTTGAGAAAACCATGATTATGATTATTTATCCTTTTTTGATACGCATAGGTGCGCTGTGGACGACAGATGCCGTTAATCCTGCCCAAGAGCATTTTATTACCAACCTGATTAGGCAGAAATTGATAGTGGCGATTGATGGGCAGTTTGAACCAAATCGTACCAATCCAAAGAAATTTATGCTTTTCTTGCCCGAAGGTGAGCTGCATGAAATTAGCTTGCTCTTTTGCTATTACCTTGTCAAATCTCGCGGTAATAAGGTTTTTTACTTGGGGCAGAGCCTGCCAATGACTGATTTGCATGACGTTTATCATGTGCATAAGCCTGATTTTGTGGTTTCTATCATTACCTCTACGCCTGGGTCGGAAAATATCCAAGATTATGTGAATCTGTTAGGACAAAAAATCACACAATCACAGATTTTGTTAAGCGGCTATCAAGTAGTAGGTCAGGATTTAAAACTGGCTAAAAACATGACTGTTATCAATCAAATCCAAGATTTAATTAATATTTTGGACGATTTGAAAGTAGGTCGTAATCCTTTTAACGGCTAAAATTTTTACACCAATACCTTTGTAATTTCGCCTTTGGGCGAAGTAAGAATACATTTTTTAAGCAGTACCATTTTTTCGCCTAAAAGCGAATTTACTTAGGAAAATAAAACTCGCCTTTTCAGCTTATCTCATTTCATGCTTGATGGAGTCCATCTCACTCCATCAATAGCGTAGCCCAATTTTTTCACCTTTATTTACTTTTTCCATCATTTAGGTTTGCAAATAAATTTTCAATACATTTGAAAAATTGATTAAACCTTTTGTGAGTTTCATTGTCAAACGTATTTAAAACTTTTCTTCCCTTTAAATTTTCACTATATTATTCAAGATAGATTATGAAAATCAATGATTTAAGGTCTTGGCTTTTTGCCCTTACAGCAACTTTACTGCTTAGTTCTTGTAACAAAAATGCGACAAAAGAGGAACAAATGCCAACTGCATCGAGCTTTGAGGTACTTCAAAGTAAAATTTTAACGCCTTCCTGCGCTACCGCAGGTTGTCATGCCTCTGAAAAGGACAATTTTTTTGCCCAGCATGGCTTGGTATTGGCAGAGGGCAAGGCTTACCAGAACTTGGTAAATGTGATGTCAAGAAATGATGTTGCGCGTGGGCAGGGCATGGTGCGTATTAAGCCCTCAAAGCCTGATGAAAGTCTATTTTTTCAGAAAATCAATGGCTGCTTTAGCGCACAAAAATATGGAAGTCTGATGCCTTTGGGCAATAAACCGCTTTCTTTTGGTCAGTTAGAGTTTATCAGGCTTTGGATAGAAGCGGGCGCGCCCGAAAAAGGTGTGGTGGCTGATGCGGCAATGTTAGAGCAAATGACTGTTTGTAGCTCCTCTGCCACTGTTTTTGAGGCAATTCCAGCACCTGCGGTGGGGCAAGGTTTCCAAATCAAAACGGACAGGTTTACGGTCAATAACAATTTTGAAAGAGAAATATTTGTGCGTCGCGCCATTGGCAATACCCAGACCGTTTATATCAATCGCTACCAGTTCAGAAGCCGCCCTAATAGCCACCACTTGGTGATTTATGGCTTTCGCGACCAACGCGCGCTCCCTGCCACAGACCAGATGCGCGACCTGCGTAACCCTGACAATAGCCTGAATCCTGCTACCTTTATTTCCATGCAAAATCATGTATTTTTGGGTGGTGGCACAGATACCAACATAGATTACTCCTTCCCCGAAGGTACGGCACTGGAAGTACCCGCAGGCGCAACAGTCGACCTGAACGCCCATTATTTTAACAAGACCAATGAAATTTTAGCAGGCGAAAATATCGTCAATTTTTATACTACAGACAAGGCTATGGTCAAAAATATTGTAAGAACCATTGATTTTAATAATACAGACCTCACCTTGCAGCCCAATGTGCGTACGACTATCAAGAAAACTTTTAAATTTAACAACAATACTTCGGTGGTCATGCTCACCTCCCACAACCACAAGTACGGAGAAAAATTTGTGATTCGCATAGCAGGCGGCAAGCGCGACGGAGAGATAATCTATGAAAGCACCAACTGGGAACACCCCTTAGTCAAAAATTTTAAAGAACCACTGCTATTGGCAAAGGGCGAAGGACTTACTTCCGAAGTAACCTACATGAATACCTCGAATCGTATTATTAACTTTGGCTTGACCTCTGAGGACGAGATGAACATCATCTTTGGCTATTATTATGAAAATTAGGTAAAAAAATAGTCCAAAAACAAAAAACTCCGTAGCACTTGAAGGGTGATGCGGAGTTTTTATTTACTTTTTCTTTGCTTTGGGTTTTGCCTCCGCCTTGGGTTTGGCTGGAGTTTTGGTGGGTGTCTTCGCCTTAGGAGCTTCTTTCTTTTCTTCCTCTTTGTTTTTAATTTCCTGTACCTGACCTCTGATGCCCTGTGCAAGCGTTTTGAGGTCTTGCATTCCCTTGCGGACGCGCGTACCTGCGGTTTGGTTATCTTTTTCGTAGAACTTAGAAAAATCTGCTTCTAAGGACATGACCAAGTTTTTGAGTTCATCAAATCGGTTCATAAATTTTATGCGTTTAGTTTGTTAAAATGTTAATGAATTTGAACTTAATATGAATTTTGAATGAATAAATGAAACCAAACTTAAACAAAACACAATTAAATTTCAAATAATTAATCGCTTTTTTTTGATGTTTCCGCTATTTTTCTTGTCAAAAAGCTCATTTTAAGCCAAAATATGCTGTTTTTTTGAAAAAAACATGAAAAAAACTACCAAAAACATAAAAAAAACAAGCTCGTCATAAAGTGATTATGCAACCGTTCCCATGTTTGATGAGGCAAAATTTCTTTCTTACATTAAGTTATTTTGTTGCATAGTAAGTGCGTGAGCAAAATTGGTTTATATTATTATTTAAAACATTGATTATGCATATTTTGTATCAACTCATAGCTCATAATTATTCATTGTATCCCAAACGACTCATACGCTTCTTTTTCAGCCGTAAAATGACGTGTTTTGAATAGCCCTTCGTTCAAAGTAACACTATTTTTTTCAACCAGAACTTTCCAGCAATATATTTTTTAATTAAATCAATCCAATTTTGAACTAAAACTAATTGAAAACAGTTACTCCTTTTACAAAACCATTTTATGTCCGACTCGACCTATTTTCTCTCTACACACATAGAGGCACTCATATTTTGTTCGCCAACACCCATTAAGATACAGGAGATTCAGCAAACTATCTCTGAACTCTTGGAAACAGAAGTGCCTTTGGAACACGTAGAAGAAGCAATTTCACAGCTAATCACCAAATATGAAGCTGACAATTTTGCTTTTCAGGTCTGTCTGACGGGTGGAGGTTATCAGCTACTCTCCAAGCCCAAATATCAGGCAATCATTCACTTATACCTCAAACAAAAGTCGAAGAAAAGGCTCTCAAACGCAGCACTGGAAACCTTAGCAGTCGTTGCCTACAAACAGCCTATCAGCAAATCGGAAATCGAGCAAATTAGGGGCGTGGGTTGTGATTATGCAATTCAAAAATTATTGGAAAAAGAACTCGTGGAAATCAAAGGTAAATCAGAAGCAGTCGGCAGACCGCTTCTGTACGGCACAAGCACCAAACTGATGGATTATCTGGGCATTAACAACCTCAAAGAGCTGCCTACACTCAAAGATTTTACCATAGAGGCAAACGAAATTGGTCAGCAACAGTAAACACAAGCGAAGTCCGTGAGGATACGCAGACGAAAATTCGTCTAAATTTTAAAAGCAAGTATTTAATCTAATGGAAAAAAAATTCAAAGACAAAAACTCTCGCCCTTCGCGCTTTGAGAAGCGAAAAGAAGGTGGCGATACCTCTTTTGACAAAAAAGGCTCGTTTGACAAGAAAAAGTCATTCAGTAAAAATGACAAAGCCCCGTTCAAAAAACCATCTGGGATTCGCACCAAGCAAGATGACAAGTTCGACGTAGAAAAGTTCACAGGCGCAAAACCGCGTACAGGTGGGTTTAGAGGCAGTTTCAAGCGCAATTTCAACAAAAGCGAAAGCGGTACAGAAAGTAATAACGACCATTATTACGGCAAACCTTTCGAAAACAAAGACAATCCTGACAAAAAACGCGAGAGAAGTTTTAACAGCGACGAGAAAAAACCATTTGAAAAGAAGCCTTACCAAAAGCGCGAAGGAACTTTCAATAAATCTTTTGACAAACCTTTCGAGAAAAAACCTTACGAAAAACGCGAGGGAAGTTTCGATAAGCCATACAGAAAACGCACTGATAACGAAGGTTTTAACACTGACGAGAAAAAACCTTTTGAAAGAAAGCCTTACCAAAAGCGCGAAGGAACTTTCAATAAATCTTTTGACAAACCTTTTGAGAAAAAACCTTACGAAAAACGCGAGGGAAGTTTCGATAAGCCATACAGAAAACGCATTAACAAAGAAGGTTTTAACACTGACGAGAAAAAACCATTTGAAAGAAAGCCTTACCAAAAGCGTGAAGGAACTTTCAATAAATCTTTTGACAAACCTTTTGAGAAAAAACCTTACGAAAAACGTGAGGGAAGTTTCGACAAGCCATACAGAAAACGCACTGATAACGAAGGTTTTAACACTGACGAGAAAAAGCCTTTTGAAAAGAAACCTTACCAAAAGCGTGAGGGAAGTTTCAATAAATCTTTTGACAAACCTTTTGAGAAAAAGGAATTTAAACCTCGCCACGAGGACGCAGACAGCAAGTTAGGCTTCGAAGATTTTAGTTATGGGGAGGAAACCAAACCCAATCCAAAAAACAAATTTGCCAGAGAAGGACATATTGCGGTGATAAAAGGCAAAAAGAAAACGGAAAATGATACTGTAGAGCAGTTTAAGGAACGCAGAAAAAGGTCAAGAAGTAGCAACATCACCACGCCAAACTACAATTTTGACAAGTTCAAAAGCGCAGAGGAGCAGATGAAGGAAAGAAATAAACGCATTATGTCGCGTGGAAAGCAAAAAGGAGATGAACCTGTTAAAAATGAAGCTGATACAGACGAAAAAGAAGTGCGTTTGAATCGCTTTATTGCCAATGCAGGCGTTTGCTCGCGTCGCGAGGCGGACGTACTTATCCAAGAAGGTCGCGTCAAAATCAATGATGAAGTAATGACTGAAATGGGTTATCGCGTGAAGCCTACGGATTCAGTTTATCTGGACGATGAAGCCCTCAAAAGAGAACGTATCGTTTATGTGCTTCTGAACAAACCCAAAGACCACATCACTACGACGGACGACCCCGAAGGCAGAAAGACGGTGATGAACTTGGTCAGGAAAGCCTGTAACGAACGCATTTATCCTGTGGGCAGGCTCGACCGCAATACGACAGGCTTGCTTTTGATGACCAATGATGGTGCATTGGCTGAAAAATTGGCTCACCCATCTAACAATATCAAGAAAATTTATCAGATTTTGTTGGCAAAACCAATGACTGAAGAAGATTTTGACAAGATAGCAGGCGGTATGGAACTCGAAGATGGCGAAATCAAGGTGGACAAAATTTCTATCATTTCTGAGGATTCTACAGCAGTGGAAGTACACATTCACAGTGGCAAAAACCGTATTGTGCGTCGTATTTTTGAGCAACTGGATTATGAGGTATTGCGCTTAGACCGCGTTGCTTACGCTGGCTTGACGAAAAAAGGTTTGGAGAGAGGCGAGTGGCGTTACTTAACTGAGCAAGAGGTGATTAGACTCAAATATTTTGTGCGATAAATAAAAAAAGAGGCTGATATTATTTTATCAGCCTCTTTTTATTTTTCATGCAAGAACACCTTATTGATGAAACCACTCAACTATTTATTTACACCAAGTTATTTTTCATCAGGTATTCAGCAATCTGCACTGCATTGGTGGCTGCGCCCTTGCGAAGATTATCAGCTACTATCCACAAATTGAGGGTATTAGCCTGTGATTCATCTCTACGGATACGCCCCACAAAAACCTCGTCCCTGCCATGCGCGTTCATGGGCATTGGATAAATATTGTTTTTGGGGTCATCTTGGAGAATTACGCCTTCTGTATTTGCCAACATATTTCTTACTTCCGCGATGTCAAAATCATTTTCAAACTCAATATTCACTGCTTCGGAGTGTCCGCCCATCACAGGAATCCGCACCGTTGTAGCCGTCAGGAGAATGGAGTCATCACCCATGATTTTCTTGGTTTCATTGACCATTTTCATTTCCTCTTTGGTATAGCCATTATCCAGAAAAACGTCGATATGAGGCAATACGTTCAGGTCTATTTTGTGAGGATATGCCTTCGTACCTTCCACGCCTGCGCGTTCGTTCATGAGCTGGTCAACGGCTTTTTTGCCCGTCCCCGTTACGGATTGGTAAGTGGAAACGACCACGCGCTTGACCTTATATTTTTGATGTAATGGATTCAAAATCACCACCATCTGGATAGTGGAGCAGTTTGGATTGGCAATAATTTTGTCTTCCTTTGTCAAAGTGTGGGCATTGATTTCAGGCACTACCAGTTTCTTGTCAGCGTACATTCTCCATGCCGAAGAATTGTCGATAACGGTGATTCCTGCCGCCGCAAAGCGAGGTGCGTGTTCCAAAGAAGTGCCTCCGCCTGCTGAAAAAATAGCAATTTGAGGTTTCAAGGCAATAGCTTCGTCCATGCTCTTTACGGTGTATTGCTTGCCGTCAAAAGTGATTTCTGAGCCTACCGACCTCTCGGAAGCTACGGGAATTAACGCTGTAACGGGGAACTTGCGTTCTTTTAGCACTTTCATAATTTCGCCACCTACTAATCCTGTGGCTCCTACAACTGCGATTCTCATTGAAAATGAAGGTTAGTATTAAAAAAAACTTAAATAAGGGCGCAATTTAATACAAAAATTTCAATTTATAAGGCAACCCTCACATTTCATTCTTCTTTTGAGTGAAGTAACTTTTGAATACTTTTTCTTTCGATAAAAAATGTTTTTAGCTTTTTAATATACTGACTATCAAACACTTTTCGCAAAGATGCTGGTTTTTGCAAATCAACTTCATACCAAAAATAAGCATCTTTTTCGTCCAATTTTTTGTTGTTGTCTATATCTTCCCATACGTACATCAAGATTTTGCTTGTTTTTTCTGCGCGTTGCCAAGTTTGGACGCTGGCATTTTCGGGAGAGATTTGTCTAAAGTTTTTACCCTGATTATCAGATATATATAGGTATTCAGGGTCTTCGTGGTTCAGCAAGCTATCTTTGTTAAAACTATCCTTGCGAATCGTATAAAAAAAATAATCATTTGCCTGTGGTTCAGTGAGTTCGCCAGAATAGGCGTTTGTGATGCGCTGTGTGCTGTAAGATGCAATTTCCATTTCTTCATTCGTTAGTAAGCGATAGGTTTTGTCCTTGAAATTATAAAAGATAAAATTCCAATTATCTTGTGTAGTCCCCTGATAATCATATTCATACGACCTTAGTTTGTCTTCATTTGCTCTGAAATGAGATAAAATGGGTATCATCAAAAAATTGCTTTGGACAAGCGTATCAGGATACCCAAAATAGAGCTTTCCTATTGGCTCTTTGTCCTCTTTTTTGTCTGCCACTTTGCGGGGTTTTATCAGTGTAACTCTTTCTTTTACAGATTGTTGTAATTTTTTTGAGAAATCATCAGCAAACATTTTTCTTACACTATCAGGCTTGCTTAGTTCGAGTGCATACCAAGTAGGCAAATTGTCAGCTACTGCATTGAAAATCAGTTCATTAGATTTAGGATTTTTGTAATAAAATCCTAAATCAGTATTCAGGGGAGAAATCTGACGAAAATTCTTCCCTGCGCGGTCAGAAATATAAAGACTATTCAAATCTCTGTCGTCTAAGAGGCTGTCATTGGTTGCTTTGTCATCTATGATATTGTAAAAAATAGCATTCAAAGAGTCTATTTCTGTATCATACATCAGGATTTCAAACTCATTTTTCTCATCTAACAAGTGCGATTGCTGGGTTTGGGGATTGTAGAAAAGTATATTCCACATTTGCATATATTGATTGCCTTCATACTTGCCTTTGAGCAAACGCTTGGTTTGACTGAGCAAACTTCCTTCTTTTTCTTTGACCACTGTTTGCAGAGGAAAAAGCACATAATCGCTGTATTTTAACTGAACTACATTATCAAAGCTCATGGCTAACTGACTGATAGTGTTTTCTTTGACAATTTCTGCAATCTGTTCTGGCGTTTTGCCTTCGGTATCAATTTCTTGCGTGTTTCCACCACAGCCCCAAAGAATTATTGTGCTGATAATGAGGCTAATATATGTGTTTGATTTCATGGTATATATTATTGTTGAGTAGTAATTAGAATTTAGTAGATAGCATGATAAAGTAATGAAAACCAATAAGTTAAAATTTATTATATCGGAAAATAATTAATAACACTTACTTACGTCTATTTATTTGTTTATCAGTTGCTTCACCCAATATAAATATCTCTATTTTGATTTTGCACAAGTAACCTACTACAAAAACGACTGCTCTCTCAGTGAGAAGCAGTCGTTTTTGTAGCTAAAAAATTAAAAATCTATCGCTGTACTTGCTTCATCCAGTTGCCCCAAACCAAGCCCAAACGCGCAGAAAGGAAGCCAATCACTGCCGCAATGCCCACGCCTTGCGCGAAAGCAGGAAATGCCTCGATATGCCAAGGCATAAACTTGAAGCGACCTTCCCAAGTGGGGTCGTTACCAAAGTACCAAGATTCTGTACCAAAAAACCAATTTCTGCTGTATTCTGACATCAAAAAATCTCCAAAAGGATAGTGAACTATTAACAAAACCATCAAAAATGTTAGTCCTAACATGAGTGCAAGCAACCACTGATTTTTGTTTTCATAGCGATTCATCAGCCAGTCTAATGCCAAAGCTGGAAATATAAGCAATAAAGGAAAGTTAAATGGCTGGTAATGAGTAATATGATTCATTACAGGTCCCAGAAGTGGCGTGGCAGGGAACAAAGGCAGAATCCAGACCATTGCCGCCATCACAAACATATACACGCCTGCTGTAGCCGTTGCCGCCCATTTGAGCTTAGAGGCACGCGCGACTGCCACTAAAAACACAGGAAAAATCAGACTTCCTACTTTGTAAAATAGAGAGCCGTGCATATCGTGGCGGCTTAAAAATTCGGAAGCAAGCGTAAACAAAGTAATCATTACCAAGCCCGCCGCAATGATAAACAGCATTTTAAGGCGAAAATTGCGTTTTTGAATGTCCGATTTTGTCCAGCCTGCGAGGTTTTCGTCGCGGTTTTGCAGGGCAAGCGCGCCTATCATTGCGCCAAACTGCACCATGACCATTCCAAATGCCAAGATGGAGTGCGGCGGCGACAAAATTACCACGTCCAGCCCATACGTGCTGTGCCACCAATCGTCAAAAGGTGCAGAGGTAAGCATTGCTATCGCGCCCCAGATACAAAACATTCCGCCCAGCGAGCTATAAAATATGTTCCAAAAATGTACGCTTTCGTTTTTCTCACTTGGTTTTCCCCAAAAACTAATTTTGAAGACTTGGAAACCAGAAAATAAGCCTGAAACGACTGCACCCAAATAAATGGAAAGGTGAGGAGGCGAAAATAAGCCATCACGCCCAATGCTTGTATGCCACGAAATGTCCCAAATCAAGCCTACAATAATGCAGACAGAAGAAAAAACGACTGCATAAATATACAAAGGAATCCCAAGCAAGACACTACTGGTCGCGCTTTTTTCCTCAGTCAAGGGTCTTTGGAGAGAAATTGTATTTTCCATAAATAAAAACTAAAGTTATGAATGAATGTCCCAAAAATAATCAAAACTCAAATAAAAGAGGCAAAAAAAATAAAAAAGTTGCCTAATTTTGAATTTTATTTTCTTGACTTACTTTCGATTAAAATAGATTTGTAAGCCTAAGGTAAAGTCTATGGGACGATTCAATGGAAAAATAGTTTGACTTTTCATTCTTTGGACATTCCAGCTCGCCTCTAAGCCCACACTGGGTGAGATAAAATAAGTAGCCCCAAGCGCAACATTCCAATTCCAAACCGTTCCCCTACTATCTCTCTGTTGAGGAATTGACGATTGATACCAAAGCCAAGTATAGCTCATGCCTGCTTCTACGAACATTTTGAAGCGATGGGGCAGAAAGTAATAGCGCGTAAATACTCCCATATTCAACCTGCTATTTCGATAGGAGAACATGGGCGCGTTTTCACCTCTCCAAATCATATCAGCTCCCAATTTGCCCCCAATTAAAAAATTATTTCGTACAAAATAACCTATTTGCGGATAGATAGATAGGTTATTGGCTATATTATTCAGGTCAAGGGAAGCACTGCCGCCAAGTGCTATATTACCCTTTGCGGTTGGCATAGCGAAAGAAGCCGCAGACTCGCTTTCTTCTTTTTTCCTGCCCAGATAGATTTGTAAGCCAATATCCAGCCCCAGATTTGATTTGGGCAACCACAACTGCGTATCTTCTTGCTTGCGATTGTATTTTAGTAGTGCCTCTATACCAATACTTTGGCTCAGAAAATAAGTAGCACCTACCCCAAGCCCCACATTCCATGCGCTACTACGCCTATCTGATTCCAGATTTAGTCTTTGCGCTTTATCTATCTGCCAATTTTGCGTGTATTCTACCTGAGCAAACCACTTGAATCGATTTGGCAAAAAATAGCGACGAGCAAAAATACCTGCTGAGAAGTTTGTACCTTGGAATTTATTGGTTTCATTATTAGCCCACCGATAATTCAGGGGGAAATGAACGCCCAATAACCAGTCCTTTGCAAAGAAGTAGCCAATATTGGGCGAAATATTGACGGTTTTTGATTTGCCTCCATCATACATACTTACAAAGTACCGCGCACTCCCACCCACTAAGAAATTTCCTTTTTCTGTTTGGGCAGCTATAAAATGACTAAAAGCGAGGGCTGAAATCAAAAAGATAATTTTTTTCATCTGATTTTTTATTTTTAAATGGTTTTGTTGTCGTTTTAGATGATTCCAAATAGATACGAAGCTAATGTTGGAAACGTTGCAAAGGAAAAAGTAGTAAGTTTCTCAAAAAAAATATCTTTTCTAAGCCAAGCAACCTTATCTTGCTATTTTTACATATTTTAATCTGTATATTGCACAACAATAATGCTTTGATTCTATATGCTTTTCAACAAAACACTCATCAATATCGTTTCAATAGTAGCTTTGGTACTGCTGTTGGGTTGGGTTTTTTCTGATATTGTTGCCTATCTCATTATTTCTTTGGTATTAGCGGCGATTCTCAAACCACCAGCCGACTACCTCAGCCAACTCCATGTAGGCGGGTACAAGCTCCCGCGTGCGATTGCTATTTTTATTTCTTTTGGTATTTTGGTGGGCATCATTTCCCTGTTTGTATTGCTTTTTATCCCACTGATTTCTGAGCAGGTCAAGGTGATTAGTAGCTTGGATTTCAATGACTTACTGAAAAGAGCAGAAAAACCACTCCAAAACTTAGAGGCTTTGCTCATCAAGAATCATTTGATTCCCAAGCAAGCAAATTATATTATAGGAATTATAGAGCAAAACGTGATAGCTATTATAGGTAAGTTGCAGATTGCCAACATTATATCTACCACAGGAACGGTCGTAATTGGCGCGCTGGCGGTCGTATTTATCACTTTTTTCTTTTTGTTTGACAGAGGCATTATTCGCAGGAATTTGATTAATATGATTCCCAACAAGTATTTCGAAGTTACCATCAATGCCATTTTTAAAATAGAACGCCTCCTTTCCAACTATTTGTTGGGCTTATCCTTACAAATGCTTTCTATTTTTACTATCATTTCGTTTGGGCTTATCATTGCAGACGTAAAATATGCTATCACTATGGGGCTTTTTGCGGCAATAGTTCACCCAGTACCTTTTGCTGGACCCTTTATTAGCACCTGTTTTGGGGTGATTGTGGCTACCTCGACTGCGCCACCAGAGGCATTTGACAATGGAGGTTTTGCGATTTTAGCTACCAAAATTTTGATTGTGTACGGATTCACCTACCTAACGGATAATGTTGTTTTACAGCCTGTTATCCTTTCCAAAAGTGTGAAAGCGCACCCTTTGGAAATTTTCCTCACTGTTTTTGCGGGGGCTTCCTTGGCGGGAATCGTGGGTATGCTGACCGCAATTCCTGTTTATACCATTATCAAAGTGTCTATTATGGAAATGCAAAAAGGATACAGTTTGTATAGAATTTTTAGCAAGGAAAAGTCAGAAAATTTTAGAAATCATTTACACTAAAAAAAATTTCTTACATTTGTCCACTCATATCAAAAAGCCTACAATATTACATTCCTTTAATTTTTTTTCTAATTTTAATTTTCAAACATTTGAAAACATTTTTTACTAATTTTTTAGTTTATTTTCTCTTGCTTTTTGCTTTTTCTGCTGAAACTTTTGCTCAAAATATTGGTGTAAACGAAGAAAAATACCGCCTAAC
This sequence comes from Cytophagales bacterium, assembly GCA_013298985.1. Lineage (GTDB taxonomy): Bacteria > Bacteroidota > Bacteroidia > Cytophagales > Thermoflexibacteraceae > Thermoflexibacter. The sequence goes on along the minus strand of JAAFJS010000072.1, from coordinate 7,087 downwards.
GATTCGCAAAGCAAAAGGAAAAATTATTTTAGATGGCAAAATAGACGAGGACGACTGGCAGAAAGCAGAAGTGGCAGGTAATTTTTGGCAGTTCTTTCCCTTTGATTCCTCGCGTACCTCATTCAAAACCGAAGTTCGCACCGTTTTTGATGACAATTTCCTCTACATTGCCGCCGTCTGTATGCAGCCTAACAAGTATATTGTAACCTCACTTCGCAGGGATTTTGCGCGGGGGACTTCTGACGTATTTGGCATCAACTTAGACCCTTTCAAAGACAAACTCAACGGTTTTAACTTTGCCGTCAGCCCTTACAATGTGCAGCGCGAAGGCTTGATTTTCAATGGTCAAGAACTTTCGATTGACTGGGATAACAAGTGGTATTCTAAGGTTACTAACCTGGAAGACAGGTGGATAGTGGAGATTGCGCTACCCTTCAAAACCCTGCGCTACAAAAGAAATGAAGATAAAAATGAATGGCTCATTAACTTTGTGCAGAATGATTTGGTAAAAAATGAAGCTGGGGCTTGGGCACCCATTCCGCGTATTTTCCCTGGCGCGGCATTGGCATTTTCGGGAACGCTGGTTTGGGAAGAGCCACCGCCGCATCAGGGCGCAAACGTGTCGGTAATTCCCTATTTGCTGGGCAGTGCAGATAAGGATTTTCAGCAAAAAACACCTGCTAACCAGCGTTTTAATGCAGGATTTGATGCCAAAGTTGCTGTTACGCCCTCGCTAAACTTGGACTTGACGGTAAACCCTGACTTTGCTCAGGTAGAGGTAGATAGACAGGTTACGAATCTAAGCCGCTTCGAACTTTTTTTCCCTGAACGCAGGCAGTTTTTTTTAGAAAACAGCGATTTATTTGGCAGTTTTGGCTTAAATAATAGTAATCCGTTTTTCTCTCGGCGCATTGGCTTGGCGCGAAATCCCAATACGGGATTTAATGAAAAAGTGCCAATCCTTGCGGGCGCGCGCCTGAGTGGACGCATCAACAAGGATTGGCGGATTGGCGTACTGAATATGCAAACGGCGCGTCAGGATAATTTGAGCCTGCCAAGTACCAATTTTGGTATGTTTGCCCTGCAACGGCGCGTGTTTGCGAGGTCAAATGTCGCTTTTTTTGCCACCAACAAAGAGCCTTTTAACCTCGACAAAGATACGCTAAAACAGGCTTTTAACCGAGTGCTGGGCTTGGAATATAACTTGGCTTCTACCAACAATCGGTGGGCTGGTAAAGTATTCTACCACAGGTCTTTATCGCCCGAAAATCTTGCTAATCAGTACATTGCCGCAGGAAGAATCATTTACAATAAGCCCACTTTTGGTTTTACCAATCGCTTTGAAAACATAGGTGAAAATTACAGCGCAGACATGGGCTTTGTGCCGCGCAAAGGTACGCTTCGCAATGCGGGCGACCTCACTTTTACCTACTATCCCAAAGGGAAAATTGCTAAAAAAATCAACAATTATTTTCTCAATCCTGACTATGATGTGATTTACGGCATACCGCAGGGGCGAATATTGGACTGGGACGCAGGGCTTTTTGGTGGAATCCAGTTTCAAAACTCTGCAAATTTGGAGTTTGCTTTGGTTAGATTTGACTATACGTATCTTTTTGCGCCTTTTGACCCAAGTAATACTGGCGGCGCGCAGCTTCCTGCGAATACAAGTTATCTTTACAGAAGCCACCGTATAGGTTTTAACTCCAATATTCGCAAACCTGTATTTTTCAATGTTTTCACGCGTTTTGGAGATTATTTTAATGGTAGAATTTTTGCGGTTCAGTCTGCTATCAATTATAGGTTACAGCCGTACGGTATTTTTGCGATAGATTTTAACTACAACCGAATCCGCCTACCTGCGCCGTACAGCAATTCTGATTTGCTACTGATTGGACCCAGGGTGGAGTTGGCGTTCTCGACCAAGTTGTTTTTTACGGCAATCATGCAGTACAACAATCAGGTGAATAACGTAAACTTCAATGCGCGCGTGCAGTGGCGATTCAAGCCCGTTTCTGACTTATTTATTGTTTATACCGATAATTATTATGCCACCGAAGGGATAGAAAATGGGGCTGCTTTTCGTTCTTTTCAGCCCAAAAACAGGGCATTAGTTTTCAAGCTGACATACTGGCTGAATATCTGATGACATTTAGGGGACATTACAGCCCTCTAATTTGTATCTACTAACTACTAACTACTATCTACTAAATTCTAACCACTATGTAATTATCTATTTCACACCTTCCGTTTTTTCAATCACTTTTTCTATGATTTTTCGTGGTTTACTTTTGAAAGCAATGCGGTAGCCAATGTAGTAATTGAAAATAAGCCTTGCGGTTCTGTTGGTGCTACCAAAGCCAGGAAGCTCGTTGGCGAGTAGCACATTTTCGCCTTTTACGCCCGAACGAATCATCAGGCGAGTAGTATAACCCATAAAAAACTGTTTCCAAACATTGACTTTTAAGCCCAGCACCAGCTCGACCCAAGAGGCAGAAAGCCCTGATTCATTGATATTTCCCACATAGCGGTCATCTATAATTACACCTGCCACGCTTCGGGGGACAAGGTAATTCCATGCCTCGCTTGCACCTAAAAATTGGAAATCGTGCTTAAAACTTGCCCGCGCATAGCGAAAGCCCACAAACATAGCCTCGTCTTTGAAGGTATTGTGCATAAAGTTATAATCTGCGCCTATGCGAAAATACGAGCCTGTATTTTGGTAGGTGAAACCTGTATAAAAAAGTCCTTTTCTTATTCTCTCAATCGTGGAAAAGCCATAATCAAATACTGCAAAAAAGCGATTTTGGGCAAAACCAACATCAATCGAGCCTTCGTAGCGGCGTTTGAAACCGTAGGCTCTGAGCAGAGGCTCGTCAGGCTTGAAGGGATTTGGCGGGACTATAAAATTATCATACACAGGGTACAGCAAGTCAAAATTTACACGTACGCCATCTACTGTAAATTTGAAAGGTTTTTTGATTTTCTTTCGTGCCTTCAAGCTATCAGGAACAGTATTTTTCAAAGAATCTTTGCGTAGGTCTGTTTTGCGGTCTTGCGCGCAGAGAGAGAAACTACTAAAAAAAATACTTACTAAAAAAATGAAAAAAAAATGGATTAAAAGTTTCATAGGATAATTAAAGCATAAAAAGTTTTAAAAGAAAATCCTGATATTTACCGAATCATTTACTGTCAAATTATTTTTGAAAATTTGTGCAGTTTGTAAGATTTGTCTTGACGTTTTTTCGGGCAAAATCAGCAAGTTATCCACGCGCTGGTCATAACCGCAGTTGGGCGCAACCACCGAAAATAAGCGGTCGTAGGCAACTTGGAGTGTATCGCGGCGTTGGACAATTACATTATTGATGCTTACCTTTCTAAAAAAAACGTAGTAAGCGTTGTTGGTGCTGGTAGGATTGATAGGTAGCGAAAGTGTATCAATATCTATCGAACCTCTCTTATATACTGTGCCGCGTTCGGTGCGAACAGAGTCGATATTGAACTTGGCTTGGCGGGTGGTGCCTTGCCTGTAAAATCGCAGCTTAATCAAAGTAGAATTTTTGCTGATAAAAGTACAATCTTCGCAAGCCGTCGAAAGCATCAAAATAATGCTTAGTAGCATCACCAAGCCAATGCCTTTGCGGGGATTTTGTTTGCTATTTTGGTTAAAAAAACGTATCATACTGTTGAATCAGAAGAAATTATTTTTATATGTGGCACAAAATTAGGACTTTTGCCGTTATATTATCGTAAACTCGCTTGTAAAAGTTGTTAAATCATGGAAAGAATAGGGAGAGGTTTATTAAATCAAATAGATTGGATAACGGTAGGATTGTATTTCTTACTGGTGCTGATGGGCTGGCTCAATATCTATGCGGCAGTCTATGACCCAGACCCTGCTACGCACAAAAGCATTTTTTCGTTGTCTATCAATTCTGGCAAACAGCTATTATGGATTGGGCTTTCTGTGTTTTTGATTTTGATGATGTTATTGATAGATTTCAAACTGTATAATACGCTGGCATATTTTATTTATGGTGCGAGTATGCTTGCTTTGCTGGGCGTATTGTTCTTAGGTACAGAGATTTACGGCTCGAAGTCTTGGTTTAGAATAGGCAGTTTCAGTATTCAGCCTGCCGAGTTTGCCAAGTTTGCCACTGCGCTTGCCATTGCGCGATTTCTGGACGAACCCAACAAAAGAACGACTCAAATCAAGCATTTTATCATTCCCTTTCTCCTTATTGCGCTTCCTGCTTTCCTGATTCACGAACAGGGTGATGATGGGTCTGCGATGGTTTTTGCGGCTTTTTTGCTTGTTTTTTACCGCGAAGGTTTACCGCAGTTTATCATGGTTACGGGCGTTTGGATAGTGAGTATGTTTGTGCTTACATTAGTTTTTCAGGACAAAAATTTAGTTGAACTGCTGATAGCCATTGGCGTAGTAGGCGCGGTGGCGGTAGCGATTGGTGAAAAAAAATGGAAACGAATTACGCTGGTCTTAGCCATTACGGTCGCGTCGGTGGGCATCATTTGGGGGACAAACTACTTCGTCAATCACGTACTGGCAGACCACCAACGCGCAAGGGTAAAACTGCTCGTCAATCCTGACCTTTCCAAAGCCGAAAAACGCGGTATTGGCTATCAAACTGTTCAGTCCAAGATAGCGATTGGCGCGGGCGGTTTTTTTGGGAAAGGATTTTTGGAAGGTACGCAAACCAAGTTTGACTATGTACCAAAGCAAAGCACCGATTTTATTTTCTGTACCATTGGCGAGGAGCATGGCTGGGTGGGTAGCTTGGTGATGATTGGTTTATTTCTTGCTTTTTTGAACCGCTTGATTATCTTGGCAGAAAGGCAAAAGTCCAGATTTTCAAGGGTTTATGGCTACTGTGTCATGGCAATTATGTTTTTTCACTTCACCATCAATATCGGCATGACGATTGGGCTTTTTCCTGTGATTGGGATTCCCTTGCCATTTTTTAGTTATGGAGGCTCATCACTTTGGGCATTTACCATTTTGCTTTTTATCATGGTCAAGTTAGATGCACACAGAAAACAACTTTTGGTGAAATTTTAATTCATTGAAATAAAAAATATTATTTTTTTAAATAAAAATGAAAAGAAAATGCGCTTACCTACTGAAATAGACCAAGTGAGAACGGTGATAGAAAAAGAGGTAGCACCCCAGGTAGGCAACTGGCTGGGGATAGAACGGTTTAGCCTCAAAAATTTCAGGTTCAACATCATGGCGCGCGTGGCGGGAATAACGGCAAGTGCCTTTGGTTTTGCGGCACTCTGGGGGGAAGCGGGCTATTCTGTTACCTCCATTGGGCTGGGCGCACTCATTGTTTTTCAGGTAGTTGGCTTGATAAAGCATACAGAAAGTGCAAATAAAGAAGTAGTACATTTCCTCAACAACATCAAGCACGACGATTTTTCACAGCAATACAAACTAAGCGGCGAAGGCAAATCTATTGACGAACTCAACCATGCTTTTAACGAAGTTTTGAGTAGATTCAAAGAAATTAGGGCGGAAAAAGAAGCGAATTATCAATACCTCAAAACCATTATTCACCACGTAGGGATTGGGATTATTTCCTTTAATCAGCAGGGCGAAATTCAGATTATTAACAATGCCGCCAAACGTTTCTTCAAAATAAACCAACTGACTCATATTGAGAAACTTCGCACGTTTAGTAGCGAACTGGTCGAGAAAGTAAGAAACTTGCGGACAGGCACGCGCGACTTGGTAAAAATTTATTCGAATGACGAAATTATCCAGTTGGCAATTTATGCTATCGAGCTGAACCTCAGAGGTCAGGACTACAAACTGATTACTTTGCAAGATATTCACTCCGAACTTGAGGAGCAGGAAATGGACGCTTGGCAGAAGCTGATTCGCGTACTCACGCACGAGATTATGAACTCTGTAACACCGATTTCGTCCTTAGCTGCCACCATTGAGGGCGAAGTGAGTTATTTGCAAGAAAATGCAGAAAAAGGCATTTCTGCCGAAGATTTGGGCGATATGCAGATGGCAATTCAGACTATCCAACGCCGCAGTGAGGGACTGATTCGATTTGTCAGTGATTTCCGTAACCTTACCCATATTCCGATTCCCAAATTTAATAATGTCAAAGTGCTGGATATGCTCAACAGAATTGCTACCCTGATGAGCAACGAAATGACGAGCAGTGCTGTAGATTTTCATATGTCTGTAGAGCCTGATACTCTGCTTGTTACCGCAGATGCAGAGATGATAGAGCAGGTACTGATTAATTTGCTCAAAAATGCAATTCAGGCTTTTGACTGCTGTGAGGGAAAAACGAATAAACAAATCATGCTTTTTGCCAAGCAAGATGAGAAAAGTCGCCCTTTTATTGTGGTTCGCGACAATGGTTCGGGCATTGAAAAAGAGGCGATTGACCGCATTTTTATTCCTTTTTTCACCACCAAAAAGAACGGTTCGGGCATCGGACTGAGCCTTTCCCGCCAAATCATGCGCCAGCACAAGGGCAGTATCACTGCCCACTCTGAAATCAATGTGGGGACAGATTTTATATTGAAGTTTTAGCAAGGATATTTGCTTAAAAATTACTCCTTGACCGCCAATTTGATAGCCTCTGACTTTACGACACTACCGCTTTGGTGATAGGCACGCACTTCGTAATAATAAGTTTCTCCTTTTTTGATGTTTTTATCTGCAAAAGTATTTTCTTTCAAAAGCCCTGAAACGGGTGTAAAATCCTCAGATTCAGTGCGTCTGTAAATGGTAAAACCCAAAACTTCTGCTTGCGTACTTGCCTGATAGGAAATCTGAACGAGATTTTTGTTCTTGTCATACGCACCTTTGAGATTTGTAGGCGCAAGAGCTGTTTCTACTATTTTCAACAGTCCGTCTGCGATATTGGATTGGGGGGAAATATTCCCTGCGCTGTCTAATGCGGTCAGGTAATAAAAGTAATTTACATTGGGTTTTAACTCGCTGTCTGTGAATTGCTTGACGTTTTTATCTACCAAAGTTTTATTGATTTTTGAGAAACTGCTACTGGACGGCACTCCGCTCTCACTGCCCTCTGCCCTATAC
>JAAFJS010000071.1 GCA_013298985.1 Cytophagales bacterium | reverse complement strand
AGCGAGGGGTTAGATTAACCCCTCGCTTTAGCGGGGGGAACTTTCCACAAAAATTGTCAGAGTATCCTAATTTCTTGGCTTGTGGGTGGAAAAACCACCTGCAAGTACGAAAATAAGTTGTTTTGTGGGGACACAAACAACGGCAGAGCATTCATACTCTTTTATATAACAATTTAATGCGCTTATCCTATACTGTATATTCATGCCATAAGGAGTTATAAAGTTCCACGTCAATTCCCAGCGGCTTAAAAAGCGTAGTTAAAGATAACCCCTCGCTTGCGCCACAGTGGAACTGTGGGGCTACTATAATAATTCATGGCACAAATGTAACGGAACTTGGTGGGCGAGAATCTTCTTTTTTTCCTACAAAACGGTCGTCCCTATGGGAATTTAAGGTTTTCTTTTTATAAACCATAACTTTCTAAGAACCATAAATAAAAAAAATCTCTACTTTTGTTCATTAACTCACCAACAAAATCAAGTAAATATGAAATCACTCCTCTGCAAAGAATTTGGAACACCTGACAAGTTAGTCTTAGAAGATATTGCGCCGCCAACCATTGAGGCGGGCAAGGTCATTATCAGCGTTCAGGCGTGTAGCGCAAACTTCCCTGATACACTGATAATCCAAAATTTATATCAATTTAAGCCACCTTTGCCCTTTGCCGCGGGCGGCGAGGTCGCGGGCGTTGTCAAGGAAGTAGGCGAGGGCGTAAAGCACTTCAAGGTAGGCGATAGGGTCATTGCGCTTTGTGGCTGGGGCGGTTTTGCCGAAGAAGTGATGGTCGATGCGCGTAAGTGCGCGCCCATGCACCCAAAAATGGATTTCCCCGTAGGTGCTTCATTATTATACAATTACGGTACTTCTTATCATGCCTTGAAGGACAGGGCAAGCCTAAAAGCAGGCGAAACTTTGCTGGTGCTGGGCGCGGCAGGCGGCGTGGGCTTGGCGGCGGTAGAGCTGGGCAAGCTGATGGGTGCAACGGTGATTGCGGCGGCTTCGGCAGATGACAAACTGACAGTTTGTAAGGAAAAAGGGGCGGATTTCTTGCTAAATTATTCCAAAGAAGACCTGAAAGACAAAATTAAGGAAATCACGGGTGGAAAGGGCGTTGATGTGGTGTATGACCCGATTGGCGACAAATATGCAGAGCCAGCCCTGCGCTCTATGGCTTGGAATGGGCGTTATTTGGTCGTAGGCTTTGCGGCAGGCGAAATTCCCAAAATTCCCTTGAATTTGGCTTTGCTCAAAGGTTGCTCAATAGTAGGCGTTTTCTGGGGGAGTTTTACGGAAAGAGAAGCCCAAAAAAGCATACAAAACCTCAGTGATTTGGCAAATTTTTACTTGGAAGGCAAAATCAAACCTCATATTTACAAAACATATAGCCTCAGCGAAGCCCCACAAGCACTTTTTGACTTGATGAACAGAAAAGTAATTGGCAAGGCGGTCGTCGTCATGGACAAAGTTTCAGAAATACCACAAAAGACAGTTTTAGTGCCAAAACAAGAAGAAAAACAAGAAATTGGTTTTACACAAACTGAAAAAGGAGTGGTGTTCAAAAATATAGAAGCTGTAAAAACCTTCAAAGGAAAAACATTGGGAGTGTCTGATTGGCAGGTAGTTACACAAGAGATGATTAACGATTTTGCCAAAGCTACGCTTGATTTTCAGTGGATTCACTTGGATGAGGAGCGTGCAAAAAAAGAATCTCCCTTTGGGCAGACGATAGCGCATGGCTTTCTTACGCTTTCCCTCACTCCGCAGTTCATGTATAAAATGATGGGCATAGAATCCGTCAAAATGTCCGTCAATTATGGCTCAAACAAAGTGCGCTTTATATCTCCTGTGCGCTCAGGAAGCCGTATTCGCATGAAAGCGATGATAAAAGAAGTAGAAGACATCGCGGGTGGCATCAAAATTTTTACGGAGGCAACCATCGAGTTGGAAGGCTCAGACAAGCCCGCGTGCGTAGCCGAGCTAATAAGTGTGGCATATCAATAGCGAAAATCTTGCTTTTTCATAATTACGTGCTTATCTTGCTGCGCCAATAAACAAAAAACCAAAAATGACTTTCTTTCACCTTCGGCAACAGTTAAAAAAACGTTGCTGACAGGTGTACGCCTACAGTTTTTTGTATTTTCTAAAACTCATATTCTCAATGCAAACGCTAAACGTAGTCAAACAAAATATTGGCAAACCGTACGAAGACCTCGAATTTTTATTGGAGTGTTTCAAAGAGGTTTTGTTGGAAAGCAACACGCCCGACTTGGCAAAAATTCTTCCTTGGGTAAACGAAAAAGTGGAAAATCTCCAATTTCGCAAACGCGACATTCAGCTTTATTCCATTGCTTATCAGTTCCTTAACTTAGTTGAAATCAACGGTGCAGTCCAAGAAAGACGCAAGCAAGAAGACGAAAAAAGCCTCAGCGCGGTCAATGGTTTATGGGCGCAAAACCTACAAAAACTCAAGGAAGAAGGCATTTCTCAGGAAAAAATTGCTGAATTATTGGGCGGAATCACCATCGAGCCTGTCCTGACTGCACACCCTACGGAGGCAAAGCGCACCACTGTTTTAGAGCATCAGCGCGAGCTTTACCTGCTATTGGTCAGGCGTGAAAACCAAATGTACACCGCCGTAGAGCAGACCGAAATTCGCCGAGAAATCAAACTTTGCATCGAAAGACTGTGGCGCACTGGCGAGATTTTTTTAGAAAAACCAGACGTGATGTCTGAGTTGCGCGGTATTTTGTATTACCTTATGAATGTATTTCCTGATGTTATTCCGTTGTTAGACAGGCGATTAGCGCAGGCATGGGAAAGTGTGGGCTTTGATGCCAGCCTGCTCAAAGAGGCAAAAAACTATCCCACTATCCGCTTTGGCGACTGGGTAGGCGGCGACCGCGACGGGCATCCTTTCGTAACGGCAGAAATTACCAAAAACGCCTTAGAAACGCTACGCTTCAATGCCTTTGTGGTGGTGCGTAGGTACTTGGCAAAGCTGGTCAAAGAGCTAAGTTTTTCCTATCATTTTGACCGCGCAAATGAGGCTATGCAGCAGCGAATCAATGAGATACGTACGCAGATGGGCGAAGATGGAGAGGAAGCATTTAGCAGAAACAAGGGCGAAGTTTTCCGTCAGTTTGTAAACCTGATGTTAGAAAAACTACCCATTGACGTAAAGCGCGAACACGCTACTGAGCTAAACGACAAGCCCAATACGTACCTTTTTGCAGAGGAATTATTAGCAGATTTAGATTTACTGCAAAAAAGTTTAATCCAATATGGCGCAAAGGCAATCGCTTTCGCCGAAGTGCATGAAACCATCAGAATCGTCCAAACTTTTGGGTTTCACTTGGCAAAATTGGACATTCGCCAGAATAGCCGTTTTCACGATTTGGCAATTTCCCAACTGATGAAAGCCTCCTCGCAAGATGGGGAAGCATTTTTGAATTGGTCTGAAAAAGAGAGAATTGCGTTTTTTGACAAAGAACTCCTCTCCAAGCGTCCTTTTGTTCACCCAAGCCTGCCTTTGGAAAACGAAGCGCAAGCAGTTACAGATGCCTATAAAGTAGTAGCCAATTACATACAAAAATATGGTTATCAGGGACTTGGCTCGCTGATTGTGAGCATGACGCGCAATACGGCGGACTTGCTGGCAGTATATATTTTTGTGCGTGAGGCGGGATTGTTGCGCGCTGATTTGGCGTGTCCTCTCCACGTAGTTCCCCTTTTTGAAACGATTGAGGACTTAGAAAATAGCATTGAAATCATGGAAACTTACTTGGCGCACCCCTTCACTCAGCGCAGTTTGGCACTCCAACAGCAAATGCAGGGCTACAAAAAACCGCTTCAACAAATTATGATTGGGTATAGCGATAGCAACAAAGATGGGGGGATTTTGGCAAGTGCGATTGCGCTTTACAAGGCGCAGCAGCAGTTAGTAGCAGTGGGCAAGAAATTTGGCGTTGATATTGCCTTTTTCCATGGCAAGGGCGGAACAATTAGCCGCGGCTCAGGTCCTACCCATTGGTTTTTGCAGGCACTTCCGCATGGCTCTATTGGCGGCAATATTCGCCTGACCGAGCAGGGGGAAACGATTGCCCAGAAATATGCCAATAAAATCAATGCCGTTTATAACTTGGAACTATTGGTCGCAGGCGCAAGCGGACAAAGTATCTTGCAAGCGTTCACACCCGCTACCCAACACCCTCATATAGAGATGCTTAGTATGCTGGCGGAGGAAAGCAAAAAGTTTTATACAAACTTAGTTACGGACGCAGATTTTATCCAGTTTTTCAGCGAAGCAACGCCCATAGACGCGATTGAGCAAAGTAAAATAGGTTCGCGTCCCGCAAGGCGTACTGGCAAGCGCACCCTTGCAGACCTACGTGCTATCCCTTGGGTGTTTAGCTGGAGTCAGGCTCGCTACCACCTCACAAGCTGGTTTGGAGTGGGTTATGCCTTAGAAAAGCTAATGAAAGAACAACCTGATGTTTTTGCAACGCTTAAAATTGCGGTCAAATCTGACCCCTTTATTCGCTACCTACTCACCAATGTAGATACGAGCATCGCAGCAACAGATGAAAAAATTATGCACAGCTACGCGCAGTTAGTACAAGATGAAAACTTACGTGAAAAAATGTGGCAACGTATTATTAGCGAACTACATAGAGTTAAAGAAATGCTCAATACTTTGCTGGATAGACCACTCGAACAGCGACGCACCAACCACTATTATTCCAATATACTTCGCGCAAGTGCCATGGAGCAACTGCACGACAACCAGATAAACTTGCTTCGCACTTGGCGCAAACAAAAAACAGATGGACAAATCAAGGAAGCTGAAAACACACTGGTCAGTATTTTGCTCACTATCAATGCAATAGCGGGTGCGCTCAGGCATACTGGCTAATTTCTTTTGACAAATGCGTAATAATAAACGATTTAAAAATAATAATTTATAATTTTTGATTCGTAATTATTTATTTTTATCTTTGAAATATCTTTGTATCAAAAAAATCATAAAACTATGTTCAAAATTCTCCCTTGGGTAGTGATTCTTATATTAGGTGGCGCGCTTTATTACTTTGCTATTGGCAGGCAGGCACCACCGCCCGAAGTCAGTTTTGCCACTGTCATCGAGAAAGTCGAGGCAATGGGCAAAATGCAATTAGTTCGTTATCAGATTTCTGATGCCGTAGAGTACGTGAAGCCAAGCGGTTCGCGCTTTGTACCTGATGCCAAGGCAATGCTTATTGTAACGGGAGAGGCTATCGGCTGTGTGGATTTGAGCAAGGTCAAGCAGACAGATTTGCTCAAAACAGATAGTACGCTTACACTGGTACTGCCTGCGCCCGAATTATGCGTTTTTAAGGTCGACCACAAAAAGTCAAGAGTCTATGATACCAAGTTTACACGCATTACTGGGCAAACCAAAATCGTAGATGAGGCTTTCGAAAAAGCAGAATCACAAATAGAAAAAACCGCCTTAGACAATGGAATTTTGGAAGAAACCAAAAAGAACGCCCAACTTATTTTGAAGCCAATGTTAGAGCAACTCACAGGTAAAAAAGTAGCTATCAGCTTTGCAATGCCCAGCGAAAAGGTAGAAAAATTGTAAAAATGAGTTTTGGTTATTTTTTTGCTATATGATTTTATCAAGGTTGCATACAGTCAGTTCCTTAAAAAATTGATTTTTTGCACCCTTGATGTTTTATTTAATCTCTCAAAACCATGAAAACTGCTCATTTTTTCATTTATTTTTGTTTGTTTGCCCAACTGGTGTCTGCCCAAGACCCCCAATTTACGCAGTTTTATAATTCACCTCTTTACCTCAATCCTGCGCTGACAGGCTCCACAGAGCAGTTTCGCGGCGCGGCAAACTACCGCAATCAGTGGCTTTTGATGAACTCAAATTATGTAAGTACCACATTTAGTTTTGATTACAATGCCAACAAATTGCGAAGTGGTTTTGGTTTTTTGGCAAGCTATGACAATGCAGGGAACAACCAGATGACAGCTACCAGCTTTTCTGGGTTGTACTCTTTTGTAGTCCCTATCCAATCTTGGCAAATCCGCATGGGACTTCAGGGCGGCTTGACCACTCGGCAGATTGGCGTGGGTGGATTGCGGTTTGTAAGCGAAGTTCGTAATGATGAACCGCCTGTAAATGAGGCTATTGGAGGTTCTACTTTGTTTTTTGATGTGAGTTCAGGTTTTGTAGCCTATAATAAAAATATCGTTTTTGGTTTTGCGGCGCACCACCTCACTCGCCCCGACCAGTCGTTGATTGGCGCGGGTTCGCCGTTACCTATCAAATATTCTGTGCAGTTGGCAGGGAATTTCAAAACGTATGCCATGAATAGCTACCTTTACCTGATGCCCGCGATGCTTTTTAAGATGCAAGGTGCTACCATGCAACTGGACGCAGGTATGCGGTTTATGCGCGACGACCTTCCACTCGAAATGGGCGTTTTTTATAGAGGAATCCCTTTTCTACCCAATGCAGGAGGCACTTTTAACCATGATGCGATTGCCTTTACAGTAGGCTGGAGAACAGACAACTGGACTTTTGGGTATAGCTACGACCTGACCATTTCGGGGCTTACACCACTGACAGGCGGCTCGCACGAAATCAGCATCATCTATGAGTATGCTACGCGCTCGCGCAAATTAGACCAAATCCTCTGCCCTATCTATGCCAAACCAGTAAGCAACAAACGTGGCAGGTAAGTAACATTTTATTCATTTTTAATTCATATTGCTATAATTTTAAATCTTGCAATTTAATGAGATTAAAATATAGTCATTAAACTGCTATGATATAAAGCACTGTAAATAAATGTTTTACAATACATTTTTGCCTTAAATTAGGAATAGCAGTTGATATTTTTTCCTTCCTGCAAATCTTTGAAGTTAATTCATCTTTAATAAAATCTCTTCATAATTAACTTTTCATAAAGCTAAAATAACCTTGCCTTAACGTCCACGTAAAGGCATAGTCCTACCTTTGCAACGTTAATTTTTAACTATAAATTTTCAAATATATGTATCGTACAAAATTACTTCACTTTTTAAGCGTATTTTTCACTATTCCTTCTCTGCTGTTCTCTCTCTCATTGACGGCGCAGGCTCAGACAGGTAGTATCAAAGGTATCGTTAAGGACAAAATCAGCACTGAACCTGTTATTGGTGCAAACGTGGCTATCCAAGGAACAGCAATAGGCTCTTCTACAGACATTGACGGTGCTTTTTTGATAAATAAAGTTGCCGAAGGTACTTATACATTGGTGATTACGAGTATTGGTTATAAGCCATTCAGTATTCCTAATGTAAAGATAGAAGCGGGCAAAGTGGCTGTGATTGAAACCTTCATAGAAGAAGATGTGAAAGGCTTGGCTGAGGTAGTAGTTACGGCGCAACGAGAAACTAATACGGTGGTTTCGCTGATTCGTGAGATTAAATTGGCAGAGCAAGTGGCAGTAGGCGTTTCCGCAGAGCAGATTTCAAGAACACAAGACAGAGATGCAGCGCAGGTAATTCGCAGAGTACCAGGGGTTTCTTTGATAGATAATCGCTTTGTGATGGTACGTGGATTAAGCCAAAGATACAATGCTGTCATGTTGAACGATATTATTACCCCAAGTTCAGAAGTAGATATCAAATCATTTTCTTTTGATTTGATTCCAAGTAGTATTATAGATAGAATGTTAATTTTCAAATCGGGTGCGGGCGAACTGCCAGGAGAGTTTGCAGGTGGTATTATTAAGATTTATACCAAAGATGCACCAGAAGAAAACTTTACAAATTTTTCTCTTAATGTGGGCTACAGGGTAGGAACGACTTTGACAAATCATAAGAAAATAAAAGGTGGTAGTTTGGACTTTCTGGGCTTTGACAATGGAGACAGAAGTATTCCAAGTGGTTTTCCAAATGCAAGATATAATGATATATTGCCTTTTAACCAGCTTAATACCACAGAAAGGGCAAATTTAGCTAACAAAATGCCTAATAACTGGAAAACAGAAGCTGTAAATGTAATGCCTGACTTGCGTTTTAGTTTTGCGCTTGGTAGAAAGTTCAATATCAAGAAGATACAAATAGGGACATTGAACTCTTTGAACTACGCTAACTCAAATCAGTATGCTAACGTAGATTTGAACGGATATAGTTACGGAAATCAGACGATTCAAGATTTTAAGTATGATGACCGTCAAATGACTAATAATGTGAGGATTGGATTATTGAGTAATTGGTTTTTAAGATTGAATGCAAAAAACAGGATTGAATTTAAAAACCTTTTTAACCAAATGACTTTTTCTGAAACTACGCTAAGGGACGGACAGGACATCACTTCTACAAGTAATAATGTAAGAAGCTACTCTTACCGCTACGAAACAAGGAGTATTTACACAGGGCAACTGATTGGCAAACACGAACTAAGCGATAAAACAAACTTTAATTGGGTAGTCGGCACAGCCTACACCAATAGAAGAGAGCCAGATTGGAGAAGATTAAAGACTAATAAGCCCATAGGTTCAGGCGAAAACGTGCCTTATTCAGCAGAGATTGGTAATGACCCCAACCCACAAAATGCAGGTCGCTTTTTTTCTAACCTGAATGAAACTATTTTTACACTCAGCGCAAACGTAGAGCATAAGTTTGGTAAATACGAAACTGAGGAAACAGCCAAGAAATTGCGTTTTGGTATCTACACAGAAAGAAAAGATAGAACTTTTGAAGCAAGATTTTTTGGTTATCAGCGTGTATTTGGCTCAAGAGCTAACCTTACTTTACCTACTGACCAAATATTTGCACCAAGTAATATTACTGGTAATCAAGGTTTCTTGACGATGGTAGAAGGAACGCAACCAAACGATAAATATGCTGCCTCAAATACCTTAGCAGCAGCTTATGTAAGTGCTTTCTTGCCAATTAATAATGATTTGAGTGTTTCTTTGGGCTTCCGCGGGGAGTTTAACAACCAAGAAATCTCAAGCCGCTTGCGTACTTTTGACTTGGTAAAGCGTAGCAATCCTGTATTTAGCCCGCTTCCATCAGTAAATATTTCTTATGATATTTCAGACAAATCCTTGCTTCGTTTGGCATATTCTATGTCAGTAAATCGCCCTGAATTTAGAGAGTTAGCCCCTTTTGACTTCTTTGATTTTCCTTTTAATGCTAACGTAATAGGTAACTCTAATCTGAAAACAGCTACCATACAAAACATAGATGCAAGATGGGAATTATATCCTTCACCCGAAGAATTGATTTCAATAGGTGTATTCTATAAAAATTTCCAAAATCCAATAGAAAACTTCTTGTTGTTCACTTCTAATTTGGGTAGCCTTAGCTATAGTTTTGTAAACTCCAAATCTGCCATCAGTGGAGGCGCAGAAATAGAAATTCGCAAGTCATTGGGTGCGCTAACCAGCAATACCTTTTTACAAAATTTGAGCTTGGTAACAAATGCCTCTATCATTTTTACAAAAATAGACTTAGGTACTACCGTAGAGCTACCAGACCCAAGTGGTGCTGTTTCTACTGTAAATGTAGCTACTATCCAAGACCAAAACCGCCCTATGATGAACCAATCACCCTATTTGGTGAACGCAGGTTTGTATTATAACAGCGAAGAAAGTGGATGGCAGTTTAGCTTGCTCTACAATGTATATGGAACTCGTTTGTTTGCCGTAGGTAATCCAATCGTCCCTTCAGTCTATGAAATGCCAAGAAACGTGATTGACCTTTCTTTTACAAAGCGTTTGACAAAGAAAGTAGAAATACGTGGTGGTATTCAAGATATTCTGAACCAAGCTGTTCAGCTTAGACAAGATGCTGACAGAAATGGAAAAATAGACGCAAATGACCCTACTGTGAGAAGTTTCCGCAGAGGCTCTGTGATTAATCTTGGTCTTTCGTATAATTTCTAATTAAATATTCAAAATTTAAAACTTAATTTCTTTCTTATGAAAAATTTAAAATTAGCTGGGCGGTATTCCGCATTATTTGCACTGATTTCTGTTCTCGCATTTGGTTGCGGCAGCAAAGATGATGACAATACTCCTGTAGATAAACCAAAAGTTGGTGGAGCAATATTGACAGGCGACATCAAAGGAAATAGAACACTAACAGCAGATAGCATCTATCTTATCAAAGGTTTCACTTACGTAACCAATGGAGCTACACTTACTGTTCCTCCAGGAACTATCATCAAAGGCGAAAAAGCAACAAAAGGCGCATTAATCATAGAGCAAGGTGGCAAAATCATAGCTGATGGTACTGCTCAAAAGCCTATTGTATTTACTTCTGACCAGCCTGCTGGGGCAAGGAATTATGGAGATTGGGGTGGCTTGGTATTGGTAGGAAGAGCACCTCATAACCGCCCAGGTGGTACATCTTTCGAGGGTGGTATCAGAGGCACTTTTGGTACTTTTTCTGATGCAAATGACAATTCAGGCGTATTGAGATATGTACGTATCGAGTTCCCTGGTATTGCTTTGACGACTGCGACTAATAGCGAAATCAATGGATTGACCATGTATGGCGTAGGTGCAGGAACAGTCATTGACTATGTGCAAGTTTCTTTCTCTGGAGATGACTCTTACGAGTGGTTCGGTGGCACAGTCAATGCAAAGCGTCTGGTTGCTTTGAGAGGTTTTGATGACGATTTTGATACTGACAATGGCTTCACTGGCAAAGTGCAGTACGCCGTTTCTTTGAGAGACCCCGAAGTAGCTGACCAGTCTGGCTCTAACGGCTTTGAGTCTGATAATTTTGGTGGCACAGGTACCCCTGCCAATGGCAACAATGATGGCTTGCCTCTGACAGAACCTGTATTCTCTAATGTAAGTATTTTTGCTTTCTCTGGCACTCCTTCAAATGCAGTAACAGTAAGAGGTTCTGGCCCTTATCAATCAGCCATGCACTTGCGTAGAAATACAGCCATTAGCATTTTGAATACTGTAATTGTTGGGTATCCCGAAGGATTACGTTTAGACGGAACAGCTACGCTTGCCAATGCAACTGCGGGCAGATTAGATTTGAGAGGCGTAATACTTGCCAATATGACCTTGAACTACCGTGAAGCAGGTGGTACAACTCCTGCTGCTATCCAAGCGTTCTTTGAAGATGCTACCAAAGGAAACCAAAACTTGCAGCTAAGTGCTTTGGGCTTAAATGCAGCAAACTTTAACCTGACTGCACCAAATTTCTTGCCAGCAACAGGTTCTCCATTACTAAGCGGTGCGAAGTTTGACGCAAAAGCAGCAGGCTTAGAAACAGTCGCTTACAGAGGTGCATTCGGAACTTCTGATTGGACGGCAGGCTGGACAAACTTCAATCCACAAACTACTGATTACAATAAATAAGCTGATTTACAGCTCTTTAATCACAAGTTATTACTATACATATATTTATTCATTTCTCGATTAACCCTACTGACTTTCGGTAAGGTTAATTTTTTTTGAAATACCTATCAAAAACAGAGGGAAATAGACTATATTTGTAAATAAACTCGATTTGAATATAGGATATAGTAACTTCAAAACACTACGCCAAGCCTTAGAAAGATTGGACATAGAGGAAATAGACGTAAATCTATTTCCTGTCATTCAGCCCGTAGAGCCTTCTGATTGGCTCATAAAAGCCTTAGAAATCGCAAAGATAATGCCTCTGACAAATGGAAAAAGCAAGTCTGAAAGACTTATTTCACCGATTTTGATGGAAGTTGCTATTAATTTTAGAGAAAATATTACCCTCTATTCGGGAGAAGATTTATACATTGATGATAAAAGGGATTTGTCTGGAGCTGGTGATTTTTTCTTGGCAAAGCACCCGCGAAAAGAAGTAATGCAAGCCCCTATCATTACCCTTGCCGAAGCCAAAGACGAAGATATGGACTACGGGAGAGGACAATGCCTTGCACAAATGTACGCTGCACAGCTATTTAATGAACAGAAAGGTAAGCCCCAACCGTTTATCTATGGTTGCGCGGTTACAGGTGGAGAATGGAAATTCTTAAAGCTAACAGAGAAGCAAGTTTTTGTAGATAATGAAACTTATTATATCTCAGATTTGCCAAAAATCTTGGGTATTTTTCATCATATTATAAAATTATATTTGTAAAAATCACATTTCTAAGCCTCATATACATCAAAACCCTACTGATTTTCGGTAGGGTTAATTTTTTTGGAAAATTCTTAATAAATTAGTTGTAAAACTAAAAAATTAGTATTAACTTTGTATCATACAATTAATAATAATTCAAACGACAAGAAATGATGAAAAATATCCTACTGGTCTTCATGATTATGTTTTGCATGGATTCTAAAATACTTGGGCAACGCCTTGGTATTACATTTCAAGAAGCAGAACAACAAGGGATTTCAATACAAAAATTAGATAGCATTTATAAAAGTGCTGTCCATTCAGATACTTCTTTGGCGGTTTTCAAAACTAAGCCAGAAGAAGCCACGCTACAACAGGCATATATACAACTTTTACAAGACTTGGGCAAGTTCTTGTCCCTCAATAACTTTAAGTGGGACAAAGCAACTCGATGCTTCAATCGGATTTACTTCAATGCTGAGGGCAATATAGATTACTTTCTTTTCAATTTTCTTGGCAAAACGGCAGAAGAAAAACCCTCAGAACAACATCGAAAAGAATTTCAACGCCTTCTAAATCTGTTTATTAAGGACTATAAGTTTGCGTTGAGTGCAAAAGTTAAATTTGCACAGTGCAGTCCTGTAACTTACAAACCACAATAAATTCATCACTCATCATTCAAAAAAATGCAACTTACAAAAGCAGAAGAACAAATCATGCACGTACTGTGGTCGCTGGAAAAGGGCTTCGTCAAGGACATTATAGACAAGCTGCCCGAACCCAAGCCCGCTTACAACACAGTAGCAACTTTCATGAAAATCCTGACAGACAAGAAGTTCGTTAGCTACAAAGCCTATGGCAAAACGTATGAATATTATCCCCTTATCTCCAAAGATGAATACAGCAAGTCCTTCTTAAACAGCTTCTTAGGAAATTACTTTGGTGGCTCGTTCGAGAAAATGGTGTCCTTTTTCGTAAAGCAAAACGACATGGACTTGAAAGATATAGACGAACTGATGAAATACGTAAAGAAAGATATTGAATAGTCTATGGTTTATTGTTCATGGTTTGTTGTTGATTTTATTAGTCATTAGTCATTAGTCATTTTTAATTCCAGATTTCAGATTCCAGACGGTTCGCCGTTGCGATTAAAAAATTTCAGATTCCTATGCTTAACTACTTCATTTTCCATGCGATAAGCTTGCTCATTTTCTGGGCTTTCTATCAAATTTTCTTAAAAAAAGACACCTTTTTTGAGAGAAACAGGTACTATTTATTGCTGACGGTATCGCTTGCGTGCCTTGCGCCCTTACTGGAAATGCCTGTGAGTGAGGTAGTTAATTTTGAAGAAATGCCTGCGAAAGTGAGAGAGGCATACATTATTGGCATGAGAGAAAATGAAGGTTTAGGGCAAAAAGAGGAAATTACCAATATTGATTCCTTGCCTCATAAGCTATCTTCGCCTTTGCAAGTGTTTTCACTTACAAAGCTATTCTCCTCAAAATCAATAAATTGGCAAGAAATACTTGTTTGGATTTACGGGGCGGGAGTTTTGATTTCTGTGATTTTATTTTTGGTGAGGATAGGAAAGTTGCTGTTATTGATAAGCCAATTTCAACGATTGGCAGGGACTTCGTCCACTGACAACGTTAATTCCTCAAAAACGAAAGTCTCCCCAGTAGGGAAAGATTTAGAGGGGGCTTTAAAAAACATAAAAGTCATTCCAAACGAAAATGCAAGCACCTTCTCCTTTTTCAACTACCTTTTTTGGGATAACTCCTTGAATATGAGTGAAAAAGAAGAACAGCAAATTCTCTTACACGAATTAGCGCATATCAAGGGCAAACACTCTTACGATTTGATTTTCATAGAGTTACATAAAATTATATTTTGGTTTAACCCAATTATCTATCTCTACCAAAAAGAACTCATCAATCAGCACGAATTTATTGCGGACAGCAAGGCTTTAAATCTTTCTAATACAGATAGTTACATCAGCCTGATGGTCAGCAGTTTATTCAAAAGTTTACAACTCAACTTGACACATTCGTTTCATAATCCACAAATTAAACAAAGAATTAAAATGCTAAACACACAAAAAACATCAGGGCTGAAAGGCAATGCCAAGAGTATGCTCGCAGGGCTAATTATTGGGTGCGTGGTCGTAGGATTTGCTTGCACCAAAGGCTTGGAGAAAATGGCGCAAGAGAGCAGTTTTAAGAAAGCTGAAAAAGCATTAATGAGTGATTACTTAGCTGAATCTGAGGAGTTTGAGAAAAAATATCCCAATATGGAAATGAAGTATTCTTTCAGAGAAGAAAGCAAATACAATGACTATTACAAGATTAGTTTTGTAGATAGAATTGTAGCAGATATTGATATCAAAGGTATTTCTAATGATAAGGAACGGGAGAGATTAAAGTATATCTTGCTGGAACTTAACAAATATTGGGCAAGGCAGGAGGCTATTCGCAGAGAAGAGCATACTGCTGAAAGAAAAAAATGGGATAGTATGTTTGGTACTGATGCAGAACCGATTAATGGTTGGGAAAGTATAGAAAAACAAATGCCTTGTTTTCAGGAAGTTAATACAGAAGAAGTGCTTGGCTATAATAAATGGGGAACGCCGATTAAGCGTGTGTATTGGTCAGTAAGAGGTGTGGTAAATGAAAAAGGTGAAGTGGAGAGCGTAAAGTTGGTAGAAGGTACAGGAAATAAAGAATGTGATGAGAATTTTTTAAAATTAATAAAATCAATGAAATGGAAGCCAAGTATAAAAGATGGCAAAGCAAAGCAGTCTCATTTTAGCGCAGCAATGCCTTTTGTGAAAGACAAAAGTTTTTATAAAAATTAGTCATTCCAGATGGTTCGCCGTTGCAATTAAAAAAATTCCAAGTTTCTATGCTTAACTACTTCATTTTCCATGCGATAAGTCTGCTCATTCTTTGGGCTTTCTATCAAGTTTTCTTAAAAAAAGATACCTTTTTTGAGAGGAATCGACGGTATATGCTTGCATCAATGGTGATTGCGGTGCTTGCACCTTTGCTCGACATTTCTCTGTTTTTGGGAAATGCACCTGAAATACTTGATTTACAGACCTTTGTATTGCCCGAAATTAGCATAGGGGAAGCAGAATCGGCAGGCTGGGACTGGTACAAAATCATCACCTCCATTTACGGCGTGGGCGTGGCTATCTCCTTGATTTTGTTTTTAGTGAGGATAGGAAAGTTGCTGTTATTGATAAGCCAATTTCAACGATTGGCAGGGACTTCGTCCACTGACAACGTTAATTCCTCAAAAACGAAAGTCTCCCCAGTAGGGAAAGATTTAGAGGGGGCTTTAAAAAACATAAAAGTCATTCCAAACGAAAATGCAAGCACCTTTTCTTTCTTTAATTACCTTTTTTGGGATAGTTCTTTGAACCTGAGCCAGAAAGAAGAACAACAAATTCTCTTACACGAATTAGCGCATATCAAAGGTAAACACTCTTACGATTTGATTTTCATGGAGTTACAAAAAATTATATTTTGGTTTAATCCTATTATTTATTTATACGAAAAAGAAATTCGCAACCAACACGAATTTATTGCAGACAGCAAGGCGTTAAAACATTCAGATACAGAAAGTTACATAAGCCTCATGGTCAGCAGTTTGTTCCAAAGCCTAAAACTTGACTTCACACATTCGTTTTACAATCAACAAATTAAACAAAGAATCAAGATGTTGAACACAGAAAAAACAACAAAATTAAGAGGTAATGCCAAAACGGTTTTGGCTGTCGCCCTCGTAGCCATGGTCGCAGTGGCGGTTGCCTGCTCTAATGCACTCACAGGCATAGAGAAAGACCAAAAACTTTCGGAGATGAAGGTGAACCAAAACCTAACTCAAAGAGAATTACTGGAAAGTTACAGTAAAGAGCTTCAAGCATTTGGAAAAAAATATCCTAAATTATTTGAAGGAGAAAAAGCGGAATTGACTGATGTTGCCCAGCTCAATACGAGTGGTATTGGTAAAAAAGATAAAGAACGCATTACTTTTTTATTTAGCCAAATACAAGATTTTATCAAGCAACAAAACCAAGCAAGAATACAATCTCAGGCGGCTAAAACCCCTGATGCCAATAATATTTATTCGGTAGTAGAAAAATCCGCGCAACCTATTGGTGGAATGACAGAAATGTTTAGGTTCATAGGTGAAAACATGAACTATCCTCAAGAAGCAAAGGAAAAAGGCGTACAAGGCAAGGTATATGTGCAGTTTGTGATTAATACTGATGGCAGTTTGGCAGATATAGAAGTTGTCAAAGGCATAGGTTTATGTGATGCAGAAGCTATACGCGTAGTTGCGCTTACCAAGTGGGAAGCAGGCGAGCATGGCGGCAAAAAAGTAAGGCAGAGAATGGTGATGCCAATTATTTTCAAGTTGGATTAAAGAATGAAAACTGTCAGTAAAGTTTTGCAACTGTTGCCGAAGTTTTTAAATAGATTTCTTGCAAAAATAGTAGTTTTTCCCTCTCAGTAGGAGAGGGGTAGGGCGACCGTCGCTACGGGTGAGGCAAATAAACTGTTGCCGAAGTTTTTTACAAAAACAGCTTGGGGTAGGCATAAAAAAGCACTGCAAAGTAATGGCAGATTCCGCCTGCCAACACAAATAAGTGCCAAATGGCATGGTAATAAAGGTGTTTTTTATCTCTTAGGTAGAAAAATACGCCCATAGAAAAGCACGCGCCTCCTGCAAAAATTAACCACATTCCATTCATGGGAATATACTGGAGCATGGGCTTGATAGCAAAAATAGCTAACCAGCCCATTGCCAAGTAGATAGCAGTAGAAATGCCTTTGAACTTACCTATAAAAAAGATTTTGACGATGATGCCCACGCCCGCAATCGTCCAAATCAGGATAAGCAACAAATCTCCCCAAGATGGTTGCAGGGAAATCATCGCGAAGGGCGTGTACGTACCTGCAATCATCAAATAAATGCCAATATGGTCAAAAATTTGCATTATTTTCTTGGCTTTGGGCTGGGTAAGGCTGTGGTAAAGTGTAGAGGCTGTAAAAAGAAAAGTAATGCCTGTTCCATAAATCAAAAAGCTGATAAACAGTCGATTATGCCCTATTTCATGTGCCTTTGACAGCAAAACAAATAAACCTGCCAAACTCAAAATAGCACCTAAACCATGTGTGAGTGCATTGGCAAGCTCTTGCCGTTTGTCATTATCTTCCATTTAGTTTTTTTGATTTTTGTAATTTATCTCATTTTTACGCTTCGCAACTTACCAGTTTTTATGTTTAGGTATGATATAACTCCTTGTTCCACAGTAGTTTACCTGTGTGTTGCCCCACTTTTCGCCAGTTTTCCAGCTCAAAAGTAATGCAAGCAATGCCAATAGGATTTAGCCCACCATGCAAGTTTTCATTGGTGAGGTATTCCGCCAAATAACTGATGTTGGGGTTGTGATTTACCAAAATGACATGGCTATATTTGTCGTCGATTCGGTTCAGGTGTTCGAGTAAAATACTGAGGTTGCAAGCATAGATTTCCTCGCGAGCCTGTACCCCATCTACAGGATAGCCAAGCTGTTCCGCCAAGAGGATTGCTGTGGTATTAGCGCGTTTGGCGGCACTTGTCAGGACAAAATCAGGGCTAAACCCCATTTCTTTGAGCTTTTTGCCTGTAACAGAAGCGGTGATGATGCCATGTGAAGTTAGCTCGCGGTCGTAGTCTTTTTGCCCCAAATAAGGAGTTTCTGCTTCGGCGTGCCTAATGAGTAAGAGTTGTTTTACCATTGAAAAAGAAGAAAAATAGATGATGAACAATTAGTTTTGTTAAAGATAGATAAATAGTTCAAATGTGCAAAATTAAAATTCGTAATTTTGTATGCTATTGACAGAGTTTGCAGAAAGCCCATGCCATTCCATTGTGAACATAAAACGAGGTGTTATTTTTAACCCACCGTTTTAACGGTGGGAGCTACCCTATCACAAAAAATTTCAAATAACTTTATTGTATTATGAAACTCATAGTTTCATACACCGTTTACAACTACAATAAACTACTATTTAAAAACCTCACAAATATAGCTATTTAAGCGTAATAAAGCAAATATAGTAAGATAGTTTCATACAGTTTATAAATTAAATATATATATTTTTGCTTTTTGCTATATATATATTTAATATTGTGGACTGAAAAGAAAACGCAATACTATGACAGCTAAATTTGTAGCTCAAAAACAAACCAAGTCAGATAAGCACCTTATCGTATTTCAGATTTTCCACAAACGAAAGATTTGGAATTATGGCACAGGCATTTCAGTATTCTCAAATGAATGGAATACTGATGACCAGCGTGTAAGAAAAAATAATAAACAGTCAGTAATTTTGAACGGTACACTTGCCAGCTACCAAAACGTTTTTAATCATGTGTATAATTCTTTTGGTGGTTCGTTTGCCAAAGCTAAAATGATAACACCCGAAGCCTTCAAAGAAGCCATAGACAAAGAAATGGTCTTGGCAGGATTGCGTAATGCACCGCCACCTGAAAAAATAGCTCAAAAAACTTTTATGGAATATTGTAGCGACTTCTTGCGAGTCGACAATAAGGGGAAGCAAAAAGCAGATTCTACACTTGCTCAGTACAGGGCGACTTTTGCAGTTTTGAGGGAATACAAGCCCGAAGCCCTACTTGCTGAAATAGACAAAGCCTATTTGTTAGGCTTACAAGAGTTTCTATATGCAAAGAATTACGAGCTAAACAGCGTATCAAACACCATAGTAAGAATAAAAGCTGTACTAAATTGGCTTGCTACCGAAGGGCTTTTGACAAATCTTAATTACCTAAGTTTTAAAATCCCAAAGCAAGAAACTACCCAAATAGCACTCACCATTGAAGAAGTCGACAAGCTGAGGAAGGTAGCACTTGACGATGAAAGATATATCATAGCAAGGGACTTATTTCTGTTTCAAAGTTTGGTAGGCATACGGTACAGCGACGTACAAATTCTTAAAAAAGAACACTTCATTACCAAGAAAAAGGAAAACTATTTGAGTGCCTACAATGTAAAAACTGCCAAAAAAATAGAAGTGCCACTTTTTGAAAGTGAGGCTTTTGAGATAGCAAAAAAATATGATTTTAATTTTAAAGATATTGCCTTCGGGCTTACTTCGCAAGATATTTACCTCAAAAAAATAGCAGAAATAGCAGGCTTGGATAAGCCTGAAGAAGTTATAAGCTACCCACAAGGAAAGAAGACGATTGACTTTAAGCCCAAATATGAGCTAATAGGCACGCACACCGCCAGGCGTACATTTATCACCATTGCGAGTAATGCAGGTTTGTCGTCATCTGAGATAGGGAAAATAACAGGGCAAACTGTTCCGACAGTGGAAAAGTACACAAAAACGAATGAGGACAGTGATAAAAGCAAGGAAACCAATATGATGAAAATCTTTAAAAAACGAAAAAATAAATAATAGTTGCGATAGAGGAATAAATTATAGCGATAGGAAGTTGCAAAACTTTATTTATTTTCGTATCATTGCAAAATAAATACGGTGGGCAATAAAAATCAACAGAAAAAACTGTAAAAGTGGTGCGAACACTTTTACAGTCAAGATTTTGAAAGCCTTTTTTAAAATTGTAAAGTTGTTAAAAAGTATTTCTATTGGCTTACGTCAATAGCTTTTTGGGCTTTTATTATTGCAAAGATATGCGAAAAAAAAAGAATATGCAATTTTTAATAATATTAAAAATATATATATTCTAAAATTATTCAAAATTTGTCATAAAAGCCTTCCCAATGTACCCAATACCAAACCCAACACAGGGTAAAAATTTTTAAAATCCTTAAAAGAATGGATTTAAAGAATGAATTTGAGAAACTCAACGAAAAGTTTGATGAGCTAAAAGCTATACTCACTACTCAAAAAGAAGCCCAACAAACAAGCGAGCTGCCACCGCTACTCAAAATAAAAGAAGTATGCAGCTTACTTGGAATGACTGAGCAGGGCTTGGCGAAAAAACGCAAAAAAGGAGAGATTCGGACAGTCGCCACGGGGCGCAGGGTGTACGTAGAACGTGCAGAGTTTGAGAGGTTTCTTGCCTCACTACCTACAGCAAACAAATCAAACAGACCTCTAAAAATCAAAAAAAAATAAGCCCGAACATCTTGCTATGTTCGGACTCATCAATATTTTTTCACTGAAAGTTAGGTAGTGCAAAGGTATTGACTATTAGCCGATTATGCAAGTTTTTAGGGCTATAAATTTATTAAAATTTATGGCACAAAATTTTGTAGAAATAGATACTGATTCTATTTTTTCTAATGGTGGTTTGAATGCCACTAAGGAAATAAGCAACAATACTAAAAAGGCAAAAGCCACTAAGGAAACTGATACAATCATTACAAAAGTCAAAAATTATCTAAATCGGACTTATGATTTTCGTTACAATGAAGTACGCTTAGTTTCTGAATTTAAGTTAAAAAAAGAAAGTGAGTACAAAGACTTTGAGAGTTTTGATGAAAACGATATTTACGTCTATTTGAAAGAATATGGCTATAAAATCAGTCAAACAGACTTAAAGGCGGTTTTGCGTTCACGTACTTTTGCGCCTCACTACCACCCACTACGATTATACTTTGAATCGTTGCCAGCCTACAAAGAGGAAATAGATTACTTTGAAAAATTAGCGAGCTACCTCAAATTTGAATCACAATCAGAAAAAAACAGATTTATACACCACCTGAAAAAACACTTTGTCAGGATTGTAAAGCAGTCTGTAGAACATGGCACGAAGTATTTTAACAAGCAATGTTTTGTAATCGTTGGTACGCAGTCAGACGGTAAAACGTCTTTGATACGTTGGTTTGTGCCTGAAAAATTAGGGACTAAATACCTATCTGAAAATTTGAATCCGAGCAGTAAAGATGATTTGATTGCACTTAGTCAGTGCATGATAGCAAATTTTGATGAATTGGAGTGTCTTTCAAAACATGACATTACGCAGCTAAAAAGTTTTTTTACGAAAGGCAGTATCTATGCGAGACATCCTTACGCAGAAAAAGCCACCGATTGCAAAAGGCACGCATCATTTTTTGGCAGTACGAATGAGGAACAATTTTTAGCAGATACTACAGGTTCGGTACGTTGGTTATCGTTTGTAATTACTGAAAAAATTAACTTTGATTATAGTAAAGAAATGAATATAGATGACTTGTATAGTCAGGCATACAGCCTATATAAAAGTGGTTTTGTTTGTGATTTGACTACCAAAGAAGAACGTGAGAACGAAGAAATTAACCAACGCCATTACCTTGACAATGACGACATAGATACGATTAGAAGGTTTTTAGCTAAAGGGACTGAAAAAGACGTTTTTAGGTCTGCCACGCAAATAGTTGAGTACCTATCGGAAAGAAACCCCAAAGGAAAATATAATAGTAGGAATATAGGCAAAGCACTCAAAAAAGCGGGTTTTATGCGAAAACAGCAAAGAGCAGAGGAAAACTCAAATCCTTTCTATGGTTACTATCTGAAATTCAAAAATGAACACCAAGACATTAATAACCA
Source organism: Cytophagales bacterium (assembly GCA_013298985.1). Taxonomy (GTDB): domain Bacteria; phylum Bacteroidota; class Bacteroidia; order Cytophagales; family Thermoflexibacteraceae; genus Thermoflexibacter. Next base: position 1,547 of record JAAFJS010000071.1, on the reverse strand, counting down.
AGATTTTACAGTCTTAAAGCAGTTTTTGAATAATTTGAAAGTTGATATTTATCCTGTAGCAAACTTGCATACTTCCTACAATTCAAATCACAGTCCCAAATTATCAGTATTTGACATGGTGCATTTTATTCAGAATGAAATGATGAATAATGAAAAAGTACCAAAAATGGAGTTAAAAAGCAATGATACGCTTTTGCAAGTTTTTACGGATTTCTAAAAAGTGATTACTACATTACTACGATTACTACAAAGTGATTATAATATATTGATAATAAGAAAGTTATAAATTATATACTTTGTAGTAATCATATTAATTCTAATTACTACAATTACTACAAAATAGTTAAGAGTAGTTAAAATATAGTGAATATGTAGTAAATATGTAGTAATCGTAGTAATCATGTTTTTGTGATTACTACACAAATTTGGCAATGATAATCAGTAAGTTAAGCCTTTGTAGTAATGTAGTAATCATATTTGGCTTATGGCTATAAAAATATTTTGCTGTTTTCTTAGGAAAGTGCAAAATACAGAACTAATAAGGGAAAAAGACTTTCAAATTTTAAATCAAATTCACATGAAATTCGACATAGAAAATATAAAGAAAATTAACATAGTGGACTATCTGCAAAGCAAGGGAATTGCACCTGTAGGAACTGAAGGGAATAAGGTAGTTTACAATTTGCGGAACGAAAGAACACCATCTGTAAAAGTCTATACAGATGCCAATACGTTCTACGACTTCGGGAATAAAACAGGTGGCAGTATCATTGACTTGGTAAAGTATCTCAATGGCTGTAATGAGTATGATGCTATGAAGGAACTAACAGAGTTTATGAGTTGTGGCTACACTCCAAATTCTTTTTCTCTTATTCGTTCTAATCCTAACAAAGAAGAAACAAGCCAGCCCGCAATGACTATTTTAAAAGTCAAAAACTTAGAAAATAAGGCACTCATTCAGTACCTCGAAAGTAGAAAAATCAATATAGGCATAGCAAAAAAATACTGTAGGGAAGTGTATGTAAGAATGAATAAAAGCGGAAACACCTTGTTTTACGTAGGTTTTCAGTCTAATGATAATGGGTATGTTTTAAGGAATGGATTAGGCGAATTCGGCAAAATATGTACTTCGCAGGATATAACTATAATCAAAGGTAGTGAGGGCAAAGAGGTAAATGTTTTTGAGGGTTTTATGGACTTCCTGAGCTATTTGAGCAAATACAAGGTAAGCACTTTGAAAAACGACTTCATCATTTTGAATACAGTAGGCAATGTTGGTAAGGCTATTATTGTGCTACACAATTACCCAAGAATAAACTGTTTCTTAGATAATGACATAGCAGGGCAAAAAGCCTTAGAAACGCTTAAAACGCAATTTGTGGGCAAAATAAAAGATTACTCATATCTGTATGAAGGGTTCAACGATTTGAATGAGTTCGCAATCAAAAAATCCTGAGCAGCTAAGTAATTGAAAATTAAATAATTCAATAAGTTTTATAACATTTTGCCCTACCTCACCAGTAGGGCTTTTTTTATGCTACCTTCAA
>JAAFJS010000070.1 GCA_013298985.1 Cytophagales bacterium | reverse complement strand
GCTGATGCCAGCACTCCTTCGGGTGTAGATTACGATATGTGGCTGGGACCCGCCCCCAAGCGGAAGTTCAACCAAAACCGTTTTCACTTCACTTTTCGTTGGTTTTGGGACTATGCGGGCGGGCTGATGACGGACTGGGGCGTACACCTGATAGACATCGCGCTGGCGGGCATGAACGCGTCCGTACCGCGCTCGGTCATGGCAATGGGTGGGAAGTTTGCCTACCCCAATGATGCTGGTGAAACCCCTGATACACTGCAAGCTATCTATGAATTTGATAATTTTAGTATGGTCTGGGAACACGCTGTAGGTATTGACGGCGGCAACTATGGGCGCAATCATGGCATTGCTTTTATTGGCAATAACGGCACGCTGGTCGTGGACAGAGGCGGCTGGGAGATTGTCCCCGAAGTAAACAATGATGACCGCAAAAATATCCTCTACAAAGTGGAAAGACCGCCTTTCCAGCCACAAACAGGTGGATATTTGGACGAACACGCCAAAGATTTTGTGAACTGTATGAAAACCAGAGGCACGCCCAAGTGTAGCATAGAAATAGGCGCACACGTCGCAACCGTTTGCCAGATGGGGAATATAGCCTACAAAACGGGCAGACGCGTTTACTGGGATTACCTCAAAAGTGAGTTTGTGGGCGACACAAAGGCAAACGAACTGATGAAAGCAAGCTACCAAAACGGCTGGAAACTGCCCAAAGTATAAATAGACTTCTTGAAAATCAAAAATTTAGGCAACAATAAACTGTCAGTAATCGCTATGGCTTTGCTGACAGTTTTGTTTTTTTATATGATTAGGGTTTACTCAATTTACGATTAAGAATTTCATATTGGTAGAAAAATAGGTGGCTATCGAGCTGTAAGTCCTAAGAATCTCATAGAATACACCAAATACATAATTTCTGTTAAATTTGCACTTTTATTCCTTTCTTTGGTGCGCCGTTTTGTATCTTTTAGTGTGCAAAAACATTATGGAATTAAAATCATTCTAATTTTTATACTATGAATTTTATCAAAAATCTGTTTTTCATTCTTTCTCTATCCACGCTACTCTTTGCGTGTGAAGGTGGTAAGGAGCAAGGCAACAATAGCAATTTGCCCAAAGCAAAAGGCAATGGTGGCGAAATTTTCTTGTTTATGGACTCTACCAAATGGCGTGGCGAGCTTGGCAAGGCGGTGAGAGAGGTGTTTTATTCGCCTTTGGCAGGTACGCTTCGCGACGAACGCATTTTTACTTTGCGCTTCATTGAGCCTGCCGCATTTAATAGTTTCATCAAAAGCCACAAAAATATCATTATGGTTACGTCTTTGGAAAGCAATAGCATGGCAACCAGACGATTAAAAGGTTTTTATACAGAGGAAACCTTAAAACAAATAGCGCAAGACAAAAGCGATAGTCTATTTATGATTGTGAATCGCAATCAATTTGCCCAAGACCAATTATTGCTATTTTTGTTTGGAAAAACAGATAAAGCACTGATTAGCAAGCTCAAAGAACATAAGGCGCAACTCCAAGAGCTATTTGAAAGTGCTGAAATCCGTAGGCTCACCCAAAAAGTGTATGCCGCCAAAGAACTCACTAATATCAATCATCTTATCAAGGAAAAGCACAATTTCAAAATACGCGTCCCTTTTGGCTACGAAGAAGTGCAAAATGAAGCAAGTGAGGACAAAAAAACAGGCTTTCTCTGGTATCGAGTCTTAGACCAAGAGGTCGATAAATCTATTTTTATTAGTTACAAGCCTTATTTGAGTGAAAAACAGTTTGAAAGAGATAGTGTGATTGCGTGGCGAAATCAGATTTGTAAACAACACATTTTTGGCGACCCTGAAAAGAAAGATTCTACCTTTGTCATCACCGAAGACTTAGAGCCTGCGGTCTGTAAACCTTTGATGGTCAAGGGCAGATACACGATAGAAACCAGAGGTTTATGGAAAACCTACAATATTTCTATGGGAGGTTCTTTCATCAGCTACGTTTTTGCAGACAATAACAAGGGGAGAATTTACTACGCTGAGGGCTTTGTGTATGCGCCTTCAAAAATGACAAAACGAGAGTATCTGCGTGAATTACAGGTAATTATCACCACATTAGAATAAAACTAATCTACCTGTCGGCAACAGTTTTCCACTTTGCCTACAGGTAGATTAATTTTTTTATTCCTCTTCTAATACCTCAATGTCAGTAATCAACACTTTTTTGGCGATTTGTTGTCCTGTGGGGGTCATAGCCAGCCCGCCAAGTGCCGTTTCTTTGTAGCGGTCTTCCATTGCCTGCCCGATTTCGCCCATCGCCATAATGCACTCATCTACAGGAATGACCGCATTGACATTTGCCAAGGCTATCTGGGCGGAAGAATAGGCGATGGCGGCGGCACTTGCATTGCGAACCACACAAGGCACTTCGACCAGCCCAGCTACAGGGTCGCACACCAATCCAAGCATACATTGAATCGTAATAGCCACAGCATTAAATACTTGTGTAACTGTCCCACCCAGTGTGTAGGCAATCGCGCCTGCGCCCATTGCCGCCGCCGTTCCCGTTTCGGCTTGGCAGCCACCCACTGCACCCGCAATCGATGCGTTGCGCTCAATGATGAGGGCGATTCCTGCGCTTACCAGCATTGCTTCCAGCATTTTTTGGTCATCTACCTGATGAATTTCTTGTAAAGTAACCAATACGCCTGGCATAATTCCTGATGCGCCTGCGGTGGGTGCGGCAACGATTCTGCCCATACAAGAGTTTACCTCTTTGGCGGCTAATGCTCTGGCTATCAGTTTTTTAAACTCAGGAGAAAGTACATTGGTTGGGAATTGATAGACCTTTTTCCCGCCATTGTCAATCATGCCCGAACGCGAGGTCGTATCTTCGTTTAGCCCCGTCTGCACTGCCTCGCGCATGACTGTATAGGCGAAAAGCAAGCCGTTCCAAATCTCCTCTTCGGTGCGCCCTTTTTGGCTGATTTCGTACTCCAAAACAGGTACGTGCAAGGGAAGATTGCTTTCCTCACAGTATTTTTTCCAACTTCTAAAATCATCAAAAAGAATCATGCTACTTATTGGTTTTAGGTCATAAAGATACTTTTTATATTCTAAAAAATGTTATTATATGCGCCGTAATTTGGGTTGGTATTTCTTAAAGTAGTGAATTAGCGAAAAATAGCTATTGATTTTCTTCTTAAAAAAAGAAGGTTTTATCTGGTTTTTCGTTCTTGTCTTGTTTATTTTTGAACAATTTGCAAAACTTTTGCTAATTTGCAAGTATAAAAAAGCACTCTTTTTAGAAAATATTTTGTTTTAAATATTTTGATATGAAAAAAAATAATTATGCTTGCCCTCATTGTGGAAATAAAATTGATTTTGGCTATACCTTCATCACTGGAATTTTTGCTAAGTTCAAATGTAAGGAGTGTGGAAGTACACTTAGACCTGATAAGAATAAAATACTCATAATCACTTTTCTAACAAGCTTATTTACATTTTTTTCTTCTTATTTAGGAATTGAAATTGCACATGAATTTGGGAAAATATATGGCGAAATAGTAATAATAGTTGGTGGCTTAGTAGGATTTTTTTTAGCAACTATTGCTTGCTATTTCAATGTTCCCTTCAAAGTAGTAAAGAAGAGTGAAGACTTATATTTCAAAGGAGGAATACTCAGAAAAGCACTGCACGCAGATACAAACATCAATTCAGCAGATTTTAAGTTGGGCGAAGTTGAAAAGGTAAAAGAGAAAATTTCTATCCTCAAAAAGAAAGGCTAAATGCAGTACAAACTTATCTTTTCTGCGCCCTTGTCATTTTCCCCACAAACAACAATGCATTATCAAATATTTATAGGACTTACGCAAAAATTTGAAACTAATGAAATATACGCTTAAAACGCCTTAAAATGTAAATTTTGAAAACGAGCAAAACGAATTTTGCCTAATTTAGCAGGCACGATATTTTTTTGCTGTTTTTAGCCTCACTATAAGCAGTTAAAGTGTCTAAAAGAACCTCTGCGTAAGTCCTAATTTAAAAAGAGTTTGCCAAAATTAACTGTCAAAGAAAGCTAAAATTTGCTTAAACGGCAAACCAAATATACAAAATTCCGTTTAACTATATACACACTAAGTTCAACAAAAGTTGAAATTGTGGGTATTAATCAATCACTCACCAATAAACAAAACACATGAAAAATCAACGGTTTTTCTCTATCGTGCTTCTGAGCGCAATAGGGCTGGCTTTCTTGACAAGTTGTGCTACGGTTAAGCAAGATGAAGTAGGTGTAAAACGCAGATTTGGGAAATTAGTTCCCAAGATTCTTTCACCAGGGCTATACACTTTTAATCCTTTCTTTTCAACCGTCTTAAAAGTTCCCACCAGAACAATTAATATACAAATCAACCTGGAATCTCTGCCTTCCAAAGAGGGTTTGACTATTGCCTCTGAGTTAGCCATTCTCTATCATGTAAAGCCAGAATATGCCATCAAAATTTTAGAATCTGTGGGGCGTATCTCCAATGGCGAGCAGATTATTTTGAGTGTGTTGAGGTCAGCCGCCGCAGATGTTACTTCTAAGTTTTACGCCAAAGATATGCACACCTCTGAGCGAGAAAATATAGAGCGAGCGATTGCTACCAAAATGACAGAAATTTTGGGCGATAGAGGTTTTGTCATTGAGAATGTACTGCTCAAAAGTATTCGCCTGCCCAACGGATTGGCAAAGGCAATAGAGGATAAGCTGGAATCAGAGCAGGACGCACAGCGCATGGAGTTCGTTCTCAACAAAGAAAAGCGCGAAGCAGAGCGCAAGCGAGTAGAGGCAGAGGGCGTACGCGACGCACAAAAGATTATTTCAGAAGGACTTAACAGTTTGTTGATTCAGTACAAGAGCTTGGAAGTGATGCAAAACCTGTCTGCTTCACCCAATACCAAAATCATTATTACTGATGGAAAAACGCCTTATCTGATTAATCCCTCGGAGGCAACTACTACGCCACAAAATCAACTTCCTGTGTATAATACTGCTACGCCCGCGACTAACGAGCGCAAGAGAAAAGGGAATCAATAGGAAAAGATGATTGAAAAAATGAATATTTCTTAAAAATAAAGGTTGTCTGACAATTTTTGTGGCAGACTGAGTTTCTACGAGTTCCCCCCGCTAAAGCGAGGGGTTAATCTAACCCCTCGCTTTAGCGGGGGGAACTTTCCACAAAAATTGTCAGAGTAAATAAAATAGGTATGAACAAGAATGAGATTTTAGTTTCCTAATTTCTATTTTATTTTTTATAACTTGTTGATTATCAGTAAAAAACATTAGAGCATACATAAATAAAAAAAGAGGTTATCCTTTTTGGACAGCCTCTTTTTTTATTAAACCATCTCTTGTAAAAGTAATCATTTTTTCTCTCTGGGGTAACTATTAAAAAAACACTTTTACAAAAAAGCTATTCTACTACACTCATTTTGAGCATATTAGTCTTTTTCTTATCGCGCATAGGAATACTTGCTACATTAATATAAACATCTCCTTTTTGCAAATAACCGCCATTGAGCAATATTTTTTCTACTTCCTCGAAGGTCTGATTGGTAGAAACAAAATTGTCATAAAAGAAACATTTAACTCCCCAGAGCAAGTTGAGGGTTGTTACCAAACTTCTATTATTGGTAAAAATAAAGGTACGCGCCTCCGAACGATAGCTGGACATACGGAAGGCACTTGACCCTGACTGGGTGATACCTACGATGGCTTTTGCCTCAACTTCTTTTGCCAGTTTGCAGGCGTGGCTTACCAAACTTTGGGCATAAAAATTGGGTGAATTTTTGTCCAAATGATAGCTCTTATTATAAATATCAGGGTGTTTTTCTGCTGAATGAACAATTCTGACCATGTTTTGTATTGTTTCCACAGGATATTGCCCGCTTGCAGTTTCTGCACTGAGCATCACCGCGTCTGCACCGTCAATAACTGCGTTGGCTACATCACCTGCTTCGGCACGCGTAGGGCGAGGGTTTGTAATCATGCTTTCCATCATTTGTGTAGCAACAATCACAGGTTTTGCAGCAACATTACAACGCCTTACCCAGCGTTTTTGCTCCATTGGCACATCTTCGAGTGGAATCTCTACGCCCAGGTCGCCACGCGCCACCATGATAGCGTCCGTAGCCTCGATGATTGAATCTATGTTTTTCAACGCTGTTGGCGTTTCGATTTTGGCAATGACCTTACACGTTTTTCCTGCATCTTTGATGAGTTCCTTTAATTCCAAAATGTCCGTTGCGTTGCGGACAAAAGAAAGCGCAATCCAATCTACCTCATTCTGTAAGCCAAAAACCAAGTCCTCGCGGTCTTTCTTGGTCAGTGAAGGCTCAGAAACAATGGTATTGGGTAGGTTAATCCCTTTTTTGGGTTTGATGATGCCACCATATACTACTTGGGTGATGACCTTATTGCCCTCTACCGCGACCACGCGAAGCTCTATATTGCCATCATCAATCAAGATTTGTTCGCCAGGCTTTACGTCCTGTGCCAGGTCATAGGTGGAGGTCAGTTTCTCCCTTGTGCCAATTTCTTTTTCGTAGGCAATCACCACATTTTCACCTTTTTGGACGGTAACAGAGCCTCCCTCAATCTCTCTCAGGCGGATTTTGGGTCCTTGCAAATCTTGGAGAATAGCCACCGTACCACCAAACTTGGCATTGAGTTCTCTGATGTAATTGATAACTTTTTGGTGTTCTTCGTGTGAGCCATGCGAAAAATTGAGCCTGAACACATCTACACCCGCAATCATCAATTCCAATAATTTTTCTTTGGAATTAGAAGCAGGACCTATCGTAGCAACGATTTTGGTTTTATTAAATAATTTATTGAGCATATTTATATGAATTATTCTTGTTTTGAGTTTAGTGTTTTTTGTTCCTTATATGAATGATGTTTTTTAAGATAATCTTAGCAATTTTGCAGTTGCAAACTTAATATACAACTTCAAAACCGTTAAATACGTTTGTAAGAAAATACTTTGAACCTTAAAATCATAGACTGTGAAGCCTTTTTCCATAGATAAAAACGCAATTTACAATACTTTACTAAAAAAAAAGGAGAACGGGGTTAAATCTTTGTCAATTTTGATAGACCCTGACAAAACTGACGTAAAGAAATGCACTGAATTATTAAATTTATGTGAAACCAGTGCGCCTGACTATTTTATGGTGGGCGGTAGCTTAATCACTACTAATCAATTAGATAGCATCATAGATTGTATCAAATCGCATCAATATACGGCGCATATTCCTGTCATTTTATTTCCCAATGGTTACTTGCATCTTTCTGACAAAGCTGATGGAATTTTGTTTTTATCCCTCATTTCTGGACGCAATCCTGAATATTTGATAGGAAATCATGTGCTTGCTGCCCCCATTTTAAAGCAAAGTAGCTTAGAAATTATCTCTACGGGCTATATTTTGGTCAATGGAGGCAATCAGACTACAGTAGCCTACATTAGTAATACTACGCCCATTCCTTATGACAAAAATGACATCGCGATTTGCACCGCGCTGGCAGGAGAAATGCTGGGGCTAAAAATGATTTACATGGACGGAGGAAGCGGGGCAAAGCAAGCTATCAGCCCCGAAATGATACACGCAGTGCATACACAGCTTGATGTTCCGCTTATTATAGGTGGTGGAATCCGTACTGTGGAGGCAATGGAAAATGCCTTTGCCGCGGGCGCAGATATGGTCGTGATTGGCAGCGCGATAGAGCAAAACCCTGCACTTTTTATAGATTTTTGTAAGAAAACAAAGGAAAAAATATGGTAGTGATAGAGCCTCATTATTTCCCGTCTGTACTCTATCTTGCCTCGCTGTGGGGGCAAGACAAAATCTTGCTGGAAGTGAAGGAACATTATGTAAAACAAAGCTATCGAAATCGATGTTATATCAAAGCGGCAAATAAGGTAGATAGGCTCAGTGTGCCTGTACGAGGTAGCGGCGAAAAAATACTTACCCAAGAAGTGGGTATTGATTACAGCCAACGTTGGCAAAGTGTTCATTGCAAGGCACTTACCTCAGCATATAGCTATGCGCCATTTTTTGAAATTTTTATGCCTGATTTTGAAGCCATTATCAATAGAAAATATGATAGCTTGGTAGCATTGAATATGGAAATACTGACATTGTGTCTTAAATATTTGAGGTTAAAAACAGTTATTGACATTACGTCAGTCTATCAAGTTGCCTATGAAAAAGATGTTTTAGACTTTCGGAATAGGTTTGACCCTGATAATCAGTTCATAACAGCTAATTTTCCACATTACCCCCAAATTTTTGGCAATGCGTTTGTAAACAATCTGAGCATTATTGATTTGCTTTTTTGTGTGGGCAATCAGACAGGGGCTTATCTGAAAGAAGTCAATAGCAGTTCTTCTTTTCCATGTGAAGTAAAAAATGTTAAATTTTTAGATTTTTAATAAAATTCTGTATATTTAAGGAATTAAACCAAAAAGGAGAACAAGCCTTATGTCAATGGAAGCAAAATTCTCGAACAGAGTCAAAGAAGTAATCGCGATGAGCCGTGAGGAGGCTCTCCGATTAGGGCATGACTATATCGGCACAGAGCATTTATTGCTCGGTATGATTCGCGAAGGTGATGGCGTTGCGGTCATCTTATTAAAAAAATTAGGGATTCCTTTGAATGAGTTAAAGGAAATCATAGAACGCAATACCAAAGGCACAGCGAACTATAATATTAAAAACCTAAACAATATTCCACTCACTCGCCAATCAGAAAAAGTATTGAAAATCACGTATTTAGAAGCAAAAATTTTCAAAGCTCCCGTTATAGGAACAGAGCATTTGTTGCTTTCTATCTTGCGTGATGATGATAACTTGGCAACACAAATCTTGTATAAATTCGAGGTAAACTACGAAACAGTGAAAAATTTATTAGAATACCATTTACAAAATCCTGTGGCGGGTCCAGATACTGAAGATGACCCAGACGATTCAGGTAAAATGTTCGGGGGGGGAAGTAGCAGCCGCGATAGCAATAATCCGCGCAACACCACCGAAAAATCGCGCACACCCGTTTTGGACAATTTCGGTAGAGATTTGACCAGAATGGCAGAGGACGATAAACTTGACCCTATCATTGGGCGGGAGAAAGAAATAGAGCGCGTAGCCCAAATCCTGAGCCGTCGCAAGAAAAATAATCCTATTTTGATAGGTGAGCCTGGCGTGGGCAAAACGGCAATCGCCGAAGGATTGGCATTGAGAATTGTGCAGAAAAAAGTTTCTCGCGTCCTGTTTGGTAAAAGAGTTGTTACGCTTGACCTTGCTTCCTTGGTGGCTGGTACGAAATATCGTGGACAATTTGAGGAACGCATGAAAGCGGTAATGAATGAATTGGAAAAAGCTCCCGAAGTGATTTTGTTTATCGACGAGCTACATACCATTGTGGGTGCGGGCGGTGCTTCTGGTTCTTTGGACGCTTCCAATATGTTCAAACCAGCCCTTGCCAGAGGCGATATCCAATGTATCGGTGCGACCACACTGGACGAATACCGCCAATACATCGAGAAAGATGGTGCGCTGGCTCGCCGTTTTCAAATGGTGATGATAGACCCACCTTCTCCCGAAGAAACTATCGAGATTTTGACCAATATCAAGAACAAATACGAGGAACATCACCACGTTAAGTATGACCAAGAGGCTATCGAGGCTTGCGTCAAACTTTCTGACCGTTATATTACAGACAAGTTTTTACCTGACAAAGCAATAGATGTGATGGACGAAGCAGGCGCAAGAGTGCATATCAGCAATATACACGTTCCCGAAGATATTACAAAACTGGAAGAACAAATCGAGAATATCAAACGGCTTAAAAACCAAGTAGTTAAAAGTCAAAAATACGAGGAAGCCGCACAACTTCGCGACCGAGAAAAACGCCTGATAGAGCAACTCGAGAATGCTAAATCCAGGTGGGAAAACGATACGCGCAAAACAATTTATCCCGTCAAAGAGGATAATATTGCAGAGGTTGTTTCTATGATGACGGGTATTCCCGTTCGCAAAGTAGGGCAGAACGAAGGACAAAAATTGCTTGGAATGTATGAGCAACTCAATGGTAAAATTATTGGGCAGGAAGAAGCACTCAGAAAACTTACCAAAGCAATTCAGCGCACGCGGGCAGGACTTAAAGACCCCAAAAAGCCGATTGGTTCTTTTATTTTCTTAGGTCCGACAGGCGTAGGGAAAACCGAAATGGCAAAAACACTGGCTACTTATCTATTTGACAAGGAAGATGCCTTGGTCAGGATAGATATGAGTGAATACATGGAAAAATTCTCTGTTTCACGCTTGGTGGGCGCGCCTCCTGGCTATGTAGGCTACGAAGAAGGTGGACAACTGACAGAAAAAATCCGCAGAAAACCTTACAGCGTGGTGCTACTCGACGAGATAGAAAAAGCGCACCCTGACGTTTATAATATTCTTTTGCAGGTACTTGATGACGGTGTGCTGACGGACGGACTGGGACGCAGGGTCGATTTCAGAAATACCATTATCATTATGACCTCCAATATCGGTGTGCGTGATTTAAAAGATTTTGGTACAGGCATTGGCTTCAATACGCAAACTAAGCGCAATAATATTGACGAGATTACTAAAACCACGATTCAGAATGCTTTGAAAAAAACATTTTCACCAGAATTTTTGAACCGTTTGGACGACGTAATCGTGTTTAATTCGCTTACCAGGGAGCATATTCATCAAATTATTGACCTCTCTTTGGGCAAGCTATTTGGCAGGATACACGCACTGGGCTACAAAGTGCAGCTTACTGAATCTGCCAAAGATTTCTTGGCAGAAAAGGGTTATGATGCTCAGTATGGCGCAAGACCACTCAACAGAGCCATTCAGAAATACTTGGAAGACCCTATTGCTGAGGAACTTATCAAAGGAGAGATTCAGGCAGGAGATGTGATTTTGGCTGACTTTGTGCAGGAAGAAGAGGAATTACGCGTAAAGATTCTGAAACAAGAAGAAAAAGTAGAAGTAGAAAGTGTTGTTTAAATACGTTTAAGTAGTTATGAGTTATGAGTTATGAGTTATGAATTATGAATTATGAATTAATCGCAACGGCGAACCGTACAATTTTCTAATAATCAATGTTTTATAAAAAAACATAGACTATAAACTAATTTTGAATAACTACTTAAAATAAAAAACAAGGGACAAATTTCTAAAAATTTGTCCCTTTGTCTTTTTACAGAATATCCATTTAGGCATCAGATTTTGTCTTGCAAGCTACGCCATCCGCCACCATTATAGACTTGGGTGTAGCCATTTTGTGCTAAAATATTTTTGGCTGTTTCGCTTCTTATCCCTGATGCACAGCAAGTGATGATGGGCTGGTCTTTCCCTTTGAATTGGTCTAAATGACTTGTCAGGGTATCTACTGCAATATTAAGCGCGCCCTCGATATGCCCTGTTGCGTATTCGGCTTGGGTGCGTACATCTATAATGAGTGCGCCTCGTTTGACCAACGTAGCATAATCTACTTTGGGGGTTAATCCTAACAGTTGTTTGATGATGTTATACATATTTTGATTGATTGAGGTTAAAAATTATATCTCACATTAATCCCGCCAAAATAGTTGATTTCTTTGGGTGCAGGCAAATAGGCATCAGGTAATTGATTGACAAAAACCATTGCATAGTTTTGGTTGCCTGTGATGTTATTTGCCGCTAAGTAAGCATCAAAATTAATGCGTTTGCCGATAGGCGTTTGAAAACCAATTTTTGCATTTAATAATTTATATGTATTGGTTTTGTTGAGATTGTCAGAAGTATAGTACATTTCATCACGATAAGAGTAAATCGCATTGCCGTACAAACCTACTTTGGTCAAGAAGTCAAGCCCTGCATTGAAGGTGATGGGTGGTACTCCTGCCACTACTTTATCCGTAAAATCTACCTCTGTGGCGGCTCGCCTGTCCGTACTCAACTGCTGAAATTTGAAATTCCCATACTTGAAACTCGAATAAGCGAGGTTTGAAAACAAACTCACCGTCTTGAAAAAACCTGTATTTGATTTGTAGGCAATCCCACGCACCGCAATTTCTACGCCTGTGTGTTTTTGGCTTCCCCCGTTGGCTACATATACATACGAAGTTGCCGTATTTGCCGCATTAGGTACTGCTACACTTGTCATTTTATCCGTAAATTCGGCATAGAAAACAGCTACTTGGAAGTTTAGCCTGTCTTGGAATAGTGTACCTTTTGTGCCTATTTCGTACTGCGTGCCGACTTCGGGTCTTAGCCCTGTAACTACTTGACCAGTAACAGGAATAAAGAAATAAGAACTTACAGGTGCTTTGTAGCCTTTGCGATAAGAAATATAAGCAGATAATTGTTTGTTAATCACTTTGTTCAGTGCAAAGTGTGGCGAAACCATGTTGGTATAGGTAGCCGTATATTGTGATGGCAGTCGCGTTCCTCTGGGATTGCTTGGGTTGTTGTTCGTAGCTACGAAAAAGCGGTCATTCAGCTCGATGCCCATCACGCTATAGCCCAAACCTGCCGTTATCGAGAAATCGGACGGCAAACTTACTGTCCATTCTGTAAAGGCAGATAGCGTTTTGGAGGTGGTAACTTGGTTGCTTCTTGCGGCGGCTATTTTATTGTAGCCTGTGATGTTAAAACTGTCTACAACCATCGGATAACCAATAATTTGAGCATTTTGCATTTGCATTTCTACGCCTGTGATGCCTGATAGCTGTATGCCATTGCCCAGTGAAAATTTGGCATCAAAGGTAGAACGCAATCCGTAATTCACAGATGATTTGTCCGTCCAGCCGCCCGCAGAGCTTACATCACTTATCAAGCCCGTCCCAAAAACAGAGGTACTATTCGAGATAGCTTCATTGAACTTGTAGGTATGCCCCACGCCTGCCCTGAAAGTTCTTACCCGCGAATGTGCGTTATTTTTGATGTAGGCGGGGTTTCCCGAATAATCAACATTGGCAAATTGCTCTTTGGTAAGCTCTCCATTGCGTTCGTCATAGCTGTTACTCAGCCCAATATAATAATTGATGGTTTGCTTTTGATTGGGGGTAAATTCGCCAAAAACATTCACAAAATCCTTTTGGGAGGCGGTGTGTTGCATGAAACCGTCATATTGCTGCTTTCCATAATTGACTAACAAAGACGATTTTTCCTTGCCTATTTGCAAACTCGTCGTAAACCTTTTGAGTCCATAACTGCCCACTATGACCTCCTGCCCAATGGAGGTTTGGTCAGGCGCAGGAGTCATCGTCCGTAAATTCACCACGCCCGCAATCGCCAGCCCGTAAAGAGAGCCTGCGGGACCCTTCACCACCTCGACATTACCAATCGAGTTGAAATCTATATCGTCCATGAGTGTAATTCCTTCGGCATCAGTAATCGGAATCCCGTTCAGATAAACCTTCGTTCCTTGCGTATCAAAGTTGCTACTTGCGCCATTTGTACCTCTTGCGCCATTGCCGTAGCCCCTGATATTGAACTGCTGCCCCGCCGAAAATGTCCTTCTTTGCATAAAAACACCAGGAATATTGGCATTAATGGCATCATCAAGCTGTAAGCCATTGCCGCGCCTTAATTCTATGGGACTCAATTTGGCAATGGAAACAGGCTGGTACAATACTTCTTTTTGGGTACTTGATGTAGCCGTAATTTCCACTTCATTCAAATTTTTAGCAGAAGGGTTAAGTTTGATGGTCAATTCTTGACCGCAGGCTACTTTTTGTTTGGAAGTAGTAAAGCCAACGTGAGAAATCGTAATTGTCAAAGAATCACGACATTCGATGACAAATAAGCCATTCTTATCTGTAACTGTGCCGCCACCACCACTGATGACAATGTTGGTATTCGAGAGTGGCAAATTTGTTTCAGCGTCCAAAACTGTTCCTTTGAGTTGGCTTGTTTGCGCGTATGAAAAAGTGTATAGGCAACATATACACAAAATGAGTGTAAATATTTTTTTCACTGTATTAATTTTTTAAAATGATTAAATAAAATTTGAGGGCAGAAATTAGTGGATTCCTGCCAAAACCAATAATGGTACTTAATGTAAATACAAAATCTACTTACTCATCAAAAATAGCGTTGAAAACTACTTGTGATGCTGAAAATGTAAGACGATAATGAAAAGATTAAGCGCGGTGTGGCGACTTGGGCGGCGGTAGATTTTTGCCTCGAAAGGGCGATTGATAATTATCTAAGTACAAGACAGGTTGGTGTGATGTCAAAAGAATGGCTGGAAATACAAAACGATTAGATACTGTATGCACCTCAAAAAACAAGGGTGGTATTTTTTTGGCGACATCATCAGAGGCATTGCAAAAGTGGAAATTTTGCGTTCTTGATTTTTTATAATTAGCGATTAAGTCCATTTCTTTCTCATCTGCCAAGCAAAAATAAATGGTGGTGTCTTGATTGATTACTTCCTTTCTTATCACATCATACATCATGCCTTCGTACTCAAACTCGTAGTCGTCTTCGAACTCAAACTGCGAAATAGTTGCCTTTGTAGCGATAAGTTTTACTAAGTTTTCCTCTGAAATTCCCTGTTCGATTTCCCACATCACTTCCCATTGGCGTTCTATCTGTCGCGCTTTGAATAGCAAAAAATCCCCTACCCAGTGATAGGAGGCAGCCAAGACCAGCAGGATTACGCCTATTTTTTTCACTATTCGCAAAGGGAAAATCAAATTAAGTTTTGTAAAAGTAGCATAAATCTGAGAACTAACCAAAATAACAAAAACTGGTAAAACGAAAAAACCCTTCTGATGAGGAAGGGTTCTTCTTTGGTTTGCATTAGATGAAAATATCTTTTACTGAGGAGGTTATCGGGTACTTGCGTTGTTGTTATAAAATAGTTAAGATTGAGATAACTTTTTGCTCACTTACGAATAAATTTCATCTATGATTCTTTCATACTTACTATAAATCGACTTACGTTTTAACTTTAACGTGGGTGTGAGTTCTCCGCTATCTATTCCCCAAGGATTAGATAACAGCGTAAATTTCTTTACTTTTTCCCAATTTCCAAAATTTTCGTTGATTTTTTTTATTTCTTCATCGAACTTTTCTATCACTTTTGGGTGTTTTAACATTTCGTCGGGCTCAGTGTACAAAATACCCTTGTGTTCACACCATCTTTGGAGATGCTCGAAGGAAGGTACTATCAGTGCAGAAGGGAAGTTTTTGTTCTCGCCAACTACTATGATTTGCTCGATAAAAGGTGATTCTTTCAATTTGTTTTCCATCACCTGTGGGGCGATATATTTTCCACCCGAAGTTTTGAAAATTTCTTTTTTGCGGTCAGTAATTTTCAAATATTTGCCCTCTATCAGTTCGCCAATATCGCCAGTATGAAACCAGCCATCTTTTAGTACTTGACTGGTCAGTTCAGGTTTATTGTAATAGCCGAGCATCACGTTATCGCCTTTGCAGAGAACTTCACCATCTTCGGCAATCTTAACTTCCACACCGTCAATGACTTTGCCCACACAGCCGATTCTTACTTCTTTGTTTGGCACAAAGGAGGAAGTAATGACAGGAGAGGTTTCGGTGAGTCCGTACCCTTCGTAAATCTTGATGCCTGCCGCCCAGAATACTCTCGCCAAACGTGGCTGCAAGGAAGCTGCCCCCGAAGTAATGTACTTTACATTGCCACCCAACGCGGCGCGCCACTTGCTAAAAACTAATTTATTAGCAATTTCCAGCTGCTTATAATACCACCAACCTTGATTTTTATGTGGCTCGTATTTTTCTCCCAACTTCAATGCCCAAAAGAAAATACTTTTTTTCAAGCCTTTTGCCTCCATGCCTTTGGCGATGATGGCGTGGTAGAGTTTCTCGAAAATACGCGGTACAGCCGTAAAGTTATCGGGCTTAATCTCCTGAATAATAGGTACGATGGCTTTGGAATCCATCGTATCAGCATAGTAAATGGCACAGCCTGTGTACCAGTACATGGTGGTCGCCATTCTTTCGTAAATATGACAAATCGGCAAGAAACTGACACATTTTGTTTTTCCCATTTCATAATTCAGTTCATTAGCCAAAGCAATGACAGTCTTTGCGCCAGCTAAAACATTGCTAACCAAGTTTTTATGCGTGAGCATTACGCCTTTGGGAACACCCGTAGTACCAGAGGTATAAATCAAAGTAAGTAAATCGCTTTCTTTGACGCTGGCTTTATGGGCATCTAACTGGCTGATGTCCTGCCCTTTACCCAAGTTTTCGACTTCCCGCCAATGCTTCATATTGGGGAGTTGGTCAAAGGTGTAAATTTCAATGTTGTTTTTCTCCGTAGCTTGCCTTACCTTTTCGTAGAGGTCTTGGTTGGCAACAAAAGCGATTTTTGCGCCCGAATCCTGAAAAATGTACTCATAATCACTAATCGAGATAGTGGGGTACATGGGTACATTGACCACGCCAATCTGCTGAGAGGCTAAGTCAATCATATTCCATTCAGGGCGACCATTGGCAATGATGGCTATTTTATCATCTTTTTTTAGCCCTAATTTGAGCAAGCCAAGACTCAGGTGATTCACTGTATCGATGACTTCTTGGGTAGTATAGCTCACCCATTTGCCATTTATTTTCCCATTAAGGGAGTTGGTACGAGGGTATTTTTCTAATTGGTAATAGATAAAATCAAAGGCGCGTTTCAGTTCCATATTTACTAAGCAGTTTATAAATGCAAGATAAACAAAGAAATGAATTTTTAGTTAAATAGTTATAATTTTTTTAATAATTGCGTAATTTTATGCTTATTTATGTATGTTCAAAACTACTTTTCGCCCTCCTTGGCGTTTCTCTCTCAGTACGAAGTACCCGCAAGCAATGCTATGAAAAGCTACTTTTGCAAATTAGCGAAAAGTGTTGGATATTGCACAGGAATAAAATAACTCACTAATTCCAGCGTTCTTGTTGGTCAAGAAGATTAACAAAGGCGAAAAAGAAGAATAAAATAAAACTCATCATTATTAATATATCTTATAATCAGATAGTTATAAAGAAATCATGAAAATAAAAATATTAAAACTAAAAGTTACTGACGACCAGCAGACATACGATGTTAGCGAATTTTTTATGGGTAATATCACCATTTATCAAACTACTGCTCATTTTGAAAAAGAAGGAGATGAGTACTACTGGCATTTACTCATTACTTATGAGCCATTATACACACCTTCCCCTGAAATTCCTAAAGTTTTGCTCAAAGAGTTTGTACAAGAGATAGAAGAATATACCAATCAAAATCCGCCTAAAAGTACAAGAGTAAGGAACACGATTAAGACTTTCCCAGAAACTCTATTTAGGGTCAAGGAAATTAGTGATTTTGTTTTGCTAAGAAATTTAGGCAAGCAAACCTGTGCAGAAGACAGTGAATATCTTGAGGGACTATTATCAATTATTAAAAAATATCGAAAAGATTAACTATTGTCTTTCACCCTTGCTGGCGTTTTTTCAACAACAAGCAATGCTATGAAAAACCACCCTTGCAAATTAGCAAATAGTGTTGGATATTGCACAAGAATCAAATAACTCACTGAAGCTCAGTCCAGCGTTCTTGTTGGTCAAGAAGACCAACAAGGGCGAAAAATGCAAAACAGTAAAAGCCATCAAATCAAGTAAGTAAACTTCATTGACAATGACTTTTACTTTATAAAGGAACAAAGCCAACCCTATCAGTACAAATTGGGGTTGGAGTTTACAGCTTTACTATTCTTTTTGTTTCGCTATTTCCATCATTATCAAGTATTTCTATCATATAAACTCCACTTTCTAAACCTTGTAAATCTATGCGAACTTCAAACAAGCTACGATTTTTATTGATGTTTTGTGATTTGCGAAGCCTGCCATTCATGTCATAAATATTGATAATTGTTGAGCCTTTGTATTCGCTAAATATTCTCAGGTTCAGTTCATCACCACTTGGATTAGGGAAGGCAGTAAGGCTTTCTAATTGATTATCAGCAGTTACCATATTGGTAAAACGCAATACAAAGCGATTATTTATCATACCTGCACTGGGTAAATCGAACGCATATTCAACCTCTTGGCGAATATTATGCACCCTGTCCAATAGTTTGTCTTCTATAAATACTTGGAGATTATTTTTAAAAAATTTCAATTCATTCAATTTCAGCTTATACTTTCCATTGGTATAAGTATAAAGCGTCAAAGGAATTTGATAATCTTCATTGAATGAAGGTAAGCCATTGATTGCTAAGTTTTTATTGTCTTTGGAAAGGGAGAACAGCGAAGGAAGCCCACCTGAATTGTATTGGACTCTTTCAGCGTCATAGCGGAAATCAAAACTCTCTGTTGCGCCTTCTTCAAAATAAATGGCGGTTTCGTCTTTCAAATTGTTTTGGCTGACTTCAAGTTTAATAAGTCCTTCTTTTTTAGCTTTTTCTGTTTCTTCTGTTCTAAAAAAAGTAGGATTATTATACGTATTTAACCTTACAGCATTATTCATTTCAAAAGAAACATTATCTGCATTTGCCCTGACAAAAAAGCCTTGCGCTACGGGAATCTCGTCAGTGCCGCCATTTTGCCCTACGCCATTGACAAAACTTGCCCAACTCCCTACATACTGCCCTGTGGGTATGCGTCTGAGTACCGCGCCATCAATTTGAGGATTCATATTGACTACATCTGTCCACGAAATAGGCGCAGGATAGGGATTACCCATGAGTTGCCAGCCTGAGTGGAGAGGATTGTTTCCTCTGCTGAGAGTAGCGGTGAGTGTGCCATTATTTAATTCCCCTGAAAAATCTACCGTATTTCCATTCTGGATATTGGCAATGTAGCCTCGCATGGGCAGGAGGTCTTCGTTCTGATTGGCAGGGCTTTCCCAGCCTTTTTCAAAAATATTGTCAGGTGCATTTACCTGTACTTTGCTTTCGTTATAGCGGAAAAAATTAGGGAAAGCACCCGTATAAGGCGCAACAAAATCATAGTTAGGATTCAAAATGAGTGGCATATTGTCCGCAAATTCGCTAATTTTTCCATCTTTGAGAGGAGAAGAAAAATAGTGATAACCAATACCTTGGAAGCCTGTGGGGTGTCCTGTGATGTGGCGTTGTACGGTTACGTTCCCAACCACACGATTAGCACCGCTTTGCACTACCATTGCCGTTTGCGTGGCGGTAGAGAGCAAAGTAAGCCTTGCAGTGGTTACATTTAGATTACCATTTACCAAATTTAAAAGCCTTTTGATATTGAGGTCTTGTGTAGGTGTAACGCTTTGATTATTATCTATTTCCAAACTAAGAATGGTATTAGGCAAGGCATTTCCTGTTTGCTGGGCGGCAGTTCCTTTGTAAATATAGTTCGCATCAGTGGCGAAGGTGCGCGAGCCTGTAACCTGAATGTCGCCCACTGCGCCTGTCTGCACGATACCCGCGGGGCTACAAATGGTTAGACTTCCGCCATTTTGGAGGACAAAATTACCTATCCCACTCACTATGTTGCAATTAATGATTAAACCTCCGCCATTTTCTATGATAAAACTCCCTTCGGCGGTGATATTCCCGCCCAAAGTAAGTGTCCCTCCATTTTTGATGATGACATTAGCATAGTTTCCCTGATTGGTTTGGGCATTGGTAACTATCAGGTCTGCAATGAATTGCAATCTGGCAATATTATTCACTGTAACTCCGCCTGCGTTCACATTTCCACCACCTGCATAGGCTATGAAACCTCTGGTAGCTATGGCATTAATGCCTGCGTCTGTTCCCACAGGATTGGGCGTTCCCAATGCTTGCCAAGCGGAAGTGCCTGTATTCCAAAGGGCTACATTACTTACTATATCGCCACTTGCAAGCCCAAAAGTTCCTCCCACCAAAATATTGCCTGTACTCATGGCAGCTAAGGCATTTACGGTAGCACTGACTCCCGTTCCCAACGCACTCCAATTCGTTCCGTCCCAGCGCGCTATCCTATTGGCAGGCGAGCCTCCAGCATTGGTAAAAGAGCCACCAGCAAATACATTCCCACTCGCATCTATGGTCAAAGCGTTCACAAAGCCATCAGTACCGCTTCCTACCGCCGCCCAAGCTGATGAGGCATTCCAGCGAGCAATACAAACCGCACCTACGCCTCCTGCAAGGGTAAAATTCCCACCCACAAACAAATCTCCTGTGCTGTTATTAAAAGCCAAAGACCTGATTTCGTTGTTTGTACCTGTGCTTAGGCTGTTCCAATTAGCTCCGTCCCAACGCGCAATATTGTTTGCAGTAATATTTCCAGCATTTATAAAAGTGCCTCCCACAAAAATATCGCTTCCATTTACCACCAACGCACGAATTGCGCCATCTGTACCTGCTCCCACGCCCTGCCAAGTAGTTCCATTCCAAACCGCTACGTTATTCACAGTTTGTCCACCTGCCATTACAAAAGAACCTCCAATAATCACTTCATTTCCTCTCAAACTAATCGCATTGACCGTTCCACTTGCGCCAGTACCCAAGGCAGACCAACCTGAAACAGCATTCCAAACAGCAATATTGTTAGCGGAAATACCACCTGCGGCAGAGAAAGTTCCGCCCACATATACATTGCCACTGGCATCAGTAGCCACTGCACGCACTACGCCGTTCACCCCACCATTCATCGCAGACCAAGTGCCTATGCCCGCTACAGCATTGCCCGAAGGCGGCGGAGCAGTATTCGTAAATCTATAAATCCTGCCAGTATTTCGTCCTATAAAATATAATTCTCCTGCTTCGTCTTCTCCAAAACTTGCGATATTGATGATATCCCCCCCGTCCATCGCAGGCGTAAAAAGGTTTTGATTGCTTGCTGTAGTACCGTTATAGCTCAATGCGCTAATCGTCCCCCTGACAAAATCTCCATAAAAATAACGCCCCTCAAAGTTAGGCAGTGCAGTCCCGCGATATACATAACCTCCTGTGATAGAAGCACCTCCACTGCTATTATAAGTAAAAATAGGCGCAGTAGCATCTGGATTAGCAGGGGTAGGGTCGCCGCTATTATACGTAAGTTCTCCCTCAAATTTGCGCCAGCCAAAATTTGCCCCACGTGTAACGATGTCTATTTCTTCTCGCGAGCCTTGCCCTACATCACTCCCCCAAAGCAGTCCTGTTACTCTATCAAAACTGAATTTCCACATATTGCGAATCCCCCAAGCGTAGATTTCGGGTAAACCACCACCGCCTGCAAAAGGATTATCGGAAGGAATACCATAATTGCGGTCTGTGTTCATAGGAAAATCGTCTGTATCTGTATTGATTCTCAATATTTTCCCAAAAAAACGATTCTTATTTTGGGAATTATTTTGAGGGTCGCCACTGCCGCCGCCATCACCTATCGAGGCATACAAAAAACCATCAGTTCCAAAAGCTATTTTTCCACCATTATGATTGGTTTGTGTTTGATTTTTATCAAAAAAAAGCAAGCGTTCCTCCGTAGTAAGTGCTTGGTTAGGATTCATGGGGTTTACACGATAGCGCGCAATGACCATGCGCGTAGTGGTAGTCATGGGCGCAGTAGTAGTATAATAAAGAAAAAACTCACCATTATTCCTGTAATTGGGGTGAAAAGCCATGCCGAGAAGTCCGCGTTCCTCGCTGCTGGCAAACGCAATCCGATTTGCCCCTGATGCACCAATATTCAAAAATACTTGTGAAGAATTTGCTGTAGGCGTGTTATTAAAAACAGAAATAATACCATTTTGGGAAACCACAAACATTCTATTTGTTCCATCATTAGAGGGAATCATCTCCACAGGAAAAGGGAATGTCAGCGCATTATCGTATGCTCGTTGGTAGCCTATTTGGGCATAAACTGCAATATTTGCCAACAAAACATTACATAGAAAAAGGGAAAAAAATAAGCACTTGTTTTTCATAATTCAAGGCAGTTAGGTACAAAAAATAGATGAAATAAATAAGAATAAAACAAGAAAAATTCTCGTTTGTTTACTGTCTATTGTTAATTAACATACTGCGCTTGCTGATAATCTCATTGTCAATACTATTAAATTTCCTTCAACTAAGGATTATATTACTATTCATATAAATCAAAAATAGTTTTAAACATTCCTTGGATAGCTTTTAATTGCTCAACATCGCCTAATTTATTAAAAATTAGGTAGGCACTTTTTTCCTCACTTAGATAGTGAGAGAATGTAATAGGGCTAATCACATTTTTTATAATTCTTTGGTATATCATAAATCTTTTTGTATTACTTTTTTGCTCACCAATACTATTTGCCCCAATAAATCCAAAAGAAGCATAAGGATTCTTTGCTAAAAAATAATCCATTATGGCAAGACAGGTAGAAATAATGCGTTGAACATCATTGTGTTGGGTTAAGAATTTATATTTATCTTTGGAATTATGGTTGTATGACATTTTTTGTGGAGATGTGAGTTCTCCCCGCTAAAGCGAGGAGTTATAATCTGTTAATACACTGATTATCAGTTTATAACACCCTCTTTTAAGAGGGTGAACTACCTACTTAAAAAGTGCTTCCACAAAAATTGTCAGAGAACCGGAATTATTATGTGCCTTTAAATAAAACTTTATTACAAAAACATAATAAGGATATTCCTCCACAATTACAATATATTGATGGTTGAATCGTGAAGTAAAAGTAAGCTGGTGTTCTACAACTTCATAGCTACCTATCTGTTTGGTATGATACTGAATATAACGAAATGGATAAGCAAAATTTGTAGGGCTAAACATAATAATTAATGCAAATAAGTATAAGCCTTTGTTCTATCATTCCAAAGGGTATTTTGGTGAACTAATTTTAACTCTTCTTGCTGTGTAGTACCTTCTAATTTTTGTATGGTAGCTTCTAAGTTTCGAAAATCTTGAATGATTCTCAAATAAATTAATTTTATAATATAGGCTTGTAGTCTAAAAAGTAAGTTTATTTTTTTAATATCCCAACTCACTATTTTACTGATTGGCTTTGAGTCATGTTTATTTTTGTAGTCTAAGTAAAGTTGGTATAAATCCTTATAGTTATCTTTGGAAATAGCGATTTTTTGTGTTTTTTTACCTATCAAATGCCAAATGTAAAGTAAGAAAATAATACTTCCTAACCATACAGGTATCAATAAAATTATGAATAATATCCATGAAATAAAGCCACGAATAGATTTTTTTAAAAACAAATATAAACTGTAAATGTTATTCAACACATTTAAAATATCTATATTATCCCTACTGTCACTTATTTGAATTGTAGGTTCTACTAAGATTTATACGAAAAATGGTTACTTTTGGGTATGGATATAAATATAGAATTATTGCTAAATCTTCCCAAAGTGAAGGTTTTGAATTATGAACTTTTAGACAAAGAGGTACATATTTACTGTGAAAGTGCTGAAAAGTCAAGTATTTGCCCAGTTTGTGAGAAAAAAAGCTTTGAAG
>JAAFJS010000007.1 GCA_013298985.1 Cytophagales bacterium | reverse complement strand
ACAGGGTCTGTTGCCATAAATACTGCACCAAAAGCCAACCCTCCAATCACCAAGTGATAATGAGGAGGCATATCTGCAAAAGTGTTACTACTCAATAAGCTAAATACCCAACCCATCACATACGCACCCACAAATACACTTAGAATGATTCTACCGCTTCCTACGCCAGTTACTACTAAAATTAATGCACCAAGCAAAGCCATCAAGGTAGAAGTTTCGCCTACGCAACCAGGAATAGCACCCCAAAATAAATTCCCAAAACTAAACAAATCTGGATACCACGAACTTCCAAAAGCCTGCAACACATCTGTCCCTTGTGTACCTGCGGAAGCGGCGAGAGAAAGTGCAGTAGCACCAGAGTAGCCATCTACCAATCCTTTTGTACCCAATGCAATCACATCTCCTGTTTCAGTGGCTGTCCAAACGTCGCCAGAGATTTGTGAAGGATAGGCAAAATATAAAAATGCTCTTGCGGTCATGGCTACGTTCAGTACGTTCATGCCTGTTCCCCCAAAAACTTCTTTTGCCAATACAATCGCAAAAATATTTGCCAAAGCGATTTGCCAAAGAGGAATCGTGGGTGGGCAGATAAGCGGTACAAGCATACCAGTTACCAAAAATCCTTCATTGATAGGGTGCTTTCTAATCAGGGCAAAAACGACCTCTACCAATCCACCTGCCGTATAAGAAACAATAATCATAGGCACAACATACCATGCACCAAACATAAATTTTGCAAAGAAATCCATGTCTTTGCCATAAGCTAAGGCGTGCTGATGACCTACATTCCACATTCCAAAGAGCAGGCATGGAGTCATCGCAATAACCACAGTCATCATCAAACGCTTTAAGTCTATTGCGTCGCGTACCTGCACGCCATGAGGGGCGGTAGTGGTCGGAGGCGTAAACATAAAGGTTTCACCTGCCTCAAAAAGGTAAAAGAACTTTTCGTACTTCCCCCCCTTTGCGAACATAGGTTTTTGTTTTTCAAAAAAGTGATGTAAAAACTTCATTTTATTAGTTATGAGTTATGAGTTATAAGTTTTTAATGATAAAAGTATCAATACAAACCTGTGAATAACTTTGTTAAAATGTTTAAACATTATATTTTACGAGAATGTTTTTGGTAATTAGTTAAGTTAAAAAATATGATGAGTTCAAATAATTTGTAACTCATAATTAACAACTTATAACTAAAAAAAACTCAACTTTCTCGAATCATTGTGATTCCCTTGCGGATAATGGCTTGTAAATCTTGCTTAGAAACGTCAATAAACTCACAAAGCGCAAAATCTTCTTCTGCTACCTCGTAAATTCCCAAAGATTCCATACCGTCATAGTCGTTTGCCAAAATAGATTTGATGAGGTGCATGGGCAAAATGTCCATTGGCAAGACCTCTTCGTAAGAGCCTGTAACCACAAAAGCGCGTTCTTCTCCGTTTTGGCTTGTATCCATTACGTGCTGTTTGTTAGGACTCAGGAAAGACATCAAGCCAAGTGCTTTATGAAAACTCAAGCGACTCGTCGGCGCAAGCCAGCCATCAGAAAGGAAAAATCTCGGTTTGTCGCCTTCTGGAATGATAGTCAGTTGCTGGTCATAAAAGCCCAGATTGCCGTTTTTCGTGATTTTATGCCCTGTGAGTACGTTACCAGAAATATAGCGCACATGGTCATTTTTCACGATGTCTTTTACGTATTTCTCAATATTTGCGCCTGTATAAGTTTTGTAATACTGAGGTTGGCTAACTTCTGAGCCTGCAATCGCTATTACTTTGGAAGCATCATATTCTCCATTCAAGAAAAGTTTGCCAATCTGAATCACGCCGTAGGGGTTCAATGTCCACACAATTTCTCCTTTGTTGATGGGAATAGTGTGGTGAATCTGTACGCCCACATTGCCCGCAGGGTGCTTGCCTTCAAATTTATCAACCACCACATTTTTTACACTGCCAAAAATCTTAGAAACCTCAGCTTTTGCATTGATTCCCAAATGGATAGGGCAGTTTTGAGGAGCTATTTTCTTCAGAATATCAATCCCAGCTTGGAAAAACTGCTCTTGTCCTCTGAAAATAAAATCATAATCAGGGGCAAGTGGGCTGGTATCAAAAGTAGAAATATAGATGGCTTTGGGCTTGTCGTTGGGGTTAGCAATGATGGCATACGGTCTTTGAATCATATTGACCCACACGCCACTGCGGAGAAGTTCGGGCATGATGTCTTCTTTGGTCAGGCTTGACAGCTGGGAGATGGTATAGCGTTCGAACTCCAAATAATCAACTTGCTTATCAGCTAAGATTTTGATTTCCAAGAGTTTCCGCTTTTCACCTCTTTTCACTTCGACCACCTCACCGCTTATAGGTGCAGTAAACATGACCTCTTCCATAGACTTGTCAAGGAAAATAGGTGTGCCTGCCTTTACCAAATCGCCCTCTTGGACAAGGACTTTGGGGCGACCCATGCCAATGAAATCATCAGGGACGAGTGCGACCGTATCAGGGTGAATCGTATCAACTAATTTTTTCTCTGCTTTGCCGACCAAGTTTATATCAAAGCCTTTTTTTAATCGGATAACTTCTGACATTGTGAATACTGTTTTGATTGATTGCTGTTTGTCTTTTGGTGAGAAATTGTTGTTTCGCATCAAAAACTTTGCAATATTACTATTCAATTTTTAAAAATCAATGATTTAATTTAGAAATTTGGATTTAGAAATTTGAAAGTCATTTCTTAATATCTATTTTTCCAAAAACTACCCTTTTTATCTCCTTTTCAGATAAATTCGTTGCTTGGGCAATGTCAGCTACAGATAATCCTAATTTTTTCAGATTATTAGCAATTTCAATCGCTTGCTCGTGTTTATAAAAAGTAGCATAAGCTTCTTTTGCACTTTCTGCGGCATGGCGATTCTTGCTTTCTGTAAGTTCTTCTGGACTTAATTTTTCATAATCTATTAGTTCAGCCGCTTTTCTGATGCCATGATTAGCCAAATTGATATTAGGGTGTTCTGGATTTTTGATAGATTCTTGCACCAATACCAACCAGTCTTTGTAGCCCTGCGGAGTAGCGTTTTTGATATAATTATGATTTAAAAAAATAAGTTTATGCCCAAAAACATTTCTTTCTTCATTGTTTAGGGTAAATAAATTACTATTTTGTATTAAAATATCGTCTTCTATGGCAGTTTCATCTTTTTCTTTTGCTACATACTTTTCGGTACAAACCACAATGGTATAAACTGTTTTGGTAGATTTATATTCAGTCGCGCTTCTTTGCAATTCAGCTATCGCCATATTATGGTATAACAGAAACCTGTCAAAATTATAATCATAGTCAATTTTCTGAATCTCCACAATGACTCTTTCATCTTTACTTTGGGCAAAGATGTCATACTTGAAATCAATATGGGCTATCTTGGGCTTAAAACGTCTTTCAGTTTCAACCTTATCTGGCACAAAATCAATTCCGAACAAATCTCTTACAAAACATTCCAACACAAATTTGTCTGTAAATGCTTTTTTAAAAATCACTTCATTGTCCAAATTGCCAAGCATATCTTTCTTATTTTTTTGAGCAAATTTAATGATTATTTTTTCAAATCTTGCTTTAACTCTTGTTGTTTTGGATTTTTCTTGTCTTCCCACTTTTTCATTACTCTGCTAAAATAAAACGCGACCAGTATCATCACAATCATAATGATGAGCATGGGCAACTGCTTGTTTACCTTGAGTAAGGTGCTGTGTAGGGAATTTGTTTTGCGCTTTTCGCGATACTGGCGCAGTACCCTGCCGAAGTTTTTGGACTCCTCGATTTCCTTTTCCTCTGGCGCAGGTTTATTGATGTTGAGTTTGTATTTCATTCATTTGTTAATTGGTTGTTTTTTAGATAGTTGAATGGTTAAATAGTTAGTATTGTTAAATGGTTAGATTGTTTTTTTATTTGTTTTTAGGAAATTATTTCACAGTTTATCCATCTCATTTTTTGTAATTATCAAAAAACGACTTGGAGATTCTTGTTCTTTCCCATCTATTTTCACTATCCAAAAGAGTTTCTCATTTCGTATAATAAATTTTTTGGGTAGCCTTGGGTACTCATTCAAAAGTGTTATTTCGTCATTTATCATTGTGTAACGTCCTTCAAATGTTTCTCCTGTTCCAAGGAATGAAACAATATTTACCTCAAAAGTGCTAT
This sequence comes from Cytophagales bacterium, assembly GCA_013298985.1. GTDB lineage: Bacteria > Bacteroidota > Bacteroidia > Cytophagales > Thermoflexibacteraceae > Thermoflexibacter. The sequence goes on along the minus strand of JAAFJS010000007.1, from coordinate 59,060 downwards.
CACCTCTAAAATTTACCCAAAAAGCACCCCCATTAGGAGAGTCCTGTTTATTATATGCACTAAGTATAATTTTACCTTTAAAAATATCTTTGGGAAAGAAAAATATAAGCAAACTAATAAAAATTAAAATATTGAAAACAAGTAAATTATGCTTTCTCTCTTGTTTTGAATGAGGATAAAAGATGTTAATAACAGTAGGGATTGCTGAGAAAATATAAGTCAGTAAAGCAGGCAAAAGTAAAAAAATAAATAACAAGAAAAAAGATTCAATTGAAAGAAATTCCCCAAAAGCAAGAAATATATTAAATAAAACTCCAGAAATGAGGAAGCATTTTTGGTAAAGTTTGAGATTATTAAAATAGTTGGTAATCAGTTCTTTAAATATCATAATGTTTTATTCTAAATATCCTTTTATTACTTCTAAAAAACGGCTTGCATTTTCGATAGCTATTTTAGCATCTTTTTCCGTAAGTTCCGCATCAAAATCATAGTCTGCTGTTTGCCTCATCTCAAAAGTTTCATCAAGGATTTGACTCAATTCTATTGGAAAAATTTGCGTTTTGATATAAAGTTCGTTAAACTTTATTCTTGAACCTTGATGCGTTTTGGGAAAAATACTTTGGCTTTGTAATAATGCTTGCAAACAATCAAAAATACAATAATAAGCACGATTAACAGCAACCAAATATCTACTACCTGCGAGATTATAACTTGCGTCAGATAAGCAACTTTCTGCTCTTTGTATCATTTTTTTAATTTCTTCACTCATACTTCTATTCCTTCCTTTCTAATTGTTCTATAAAATAGATTATTTGAAAATTCTAATTTTTTAAGTGTAGTAGGCAAATAAGCAATCACAATATCAAAATCTAAGGTAAGTAAATGTGCCTTGGGACTGATGAATCGTATTTCATCGCCTACCGTAATATTCTCATCTTTCAAAACTACTAAAAAGTCTATATCAGATTCAACATGGAAATCACCTCGTGCATAAGAACCGTACAAAACTATTTTTGCAAGTCTTTCTCCATAAAGTTCTTTTAAAATTTTCTTGAAGCTATTTATAATTTGTTCTTTGCTTTTCATCTTAGTTTTACCTAATCACTGATTTGGTCGTTAATGGTCATATTATCTCAAACAAATTATAATAGGAACAGATATTTTATAGGCAACATTTTCACCATTACATTGTGCTGGCTTAAAATTAGGTATTTTTAATGTGTTTTCCAATGTATCTGCACAAGCAATTACTCTTACCGCATTTACTTCTCCATTCTCTTCCACAACAAACGATATTCTTAATTTACTACATACGCCTTGTTTATTAATCTTTTTGTAATTAATCAAATGAGTATGTTTTGTGATGTAATGAACCATACTGCTTGTACCTCCCTCAAATTCAGGAGGCATACTTGTTATTGTATAAACTTCTCTTTCAAAAAGTTCATCATACTTTTTTACACAATCCTCGTACTTGTTTTTCCCACTAAAAAAGGGAAAGAGCATCAACAGAAAAATTATTTTATTCATTTTATTTCCCTTTCTCAATCTTAAATCCACTTTTTTCCAATAATTCAGAGATGCAAAACGCAATGTTGGGCATCACTTCTATCGTAGCGTCCCAGTTTACCGTTTTCCATTCTTGATTTGGCGTAGAGATAATTGCTTTCTGCGCGCCTGTGAAAATCCAAATGACTTTTTCCACGCCAAAGTCCAATAATTTTTGCGTTTTGGTAAAATAATAATCAAAATCATTTTCAAAACTTTCAGTATCTGCTTCTATATCAACTTCTATCAATATTTGAGGAGGAACATTGATATACTGATTGGTCAAGGTGGCAATTTGAGCTACCTGATAGATAGGAATGTCCATTGACATATTTTCTTTTCGCTGGAGGTGAATGCCCATTTCTGCGCCTCCCACAATGTATTCGTCAGACAAATTCTTATTTAAAAACTTGTTAATCAAGCCAATAAGAACAGCTTGTAAACTACTACTTCCCATAATTTCCGCTAAGGTTTTCTTTTGGTCTAATACTTTTTTGTAGCCTTTCCGATAGATGGGCTTGCCGTCTATGACCTCGTAAATAAGGAAATCTGGGATTGGCACTTCTTTGGACGTTGGCTCTATTTTTTCTATGGTCAGCATATTTCGTAGATTTGAAAGTAACAAATTTACCAAAAAAAACTTAGAAAAGGAATACTTCGCAAGTAGAAATTGCATCATAACAAAATTTAGCAATAGAAAAGCAGGGAAATTGGAATAGAAAAACGAAATTTGTGCGTAGATTTTTATTAAAGTAAGAAGAAATGACTTTTAAAATTGTTATTATCAGTATTTTATTTTCTCAAATCTTATTGTTTGCGCCGCGTGCTTTTGCCCAGACGGACAGCACCAAGCAAGAAAAACCAACGCTGGCAGATACGCTGAAAAAAGAAGTGAAAACGCGCAAGGGAATGTTTTGGCTTTTCAAAAACAAAAAAAGAATCCTCAAAGACTCCACTGTGCTGGCTTTGAAAGATTCTTTGATGCGAAACAGGAAATTCCAAAACGATTCTTTGGCTCTGATGGCGCGGATTGCCTTAGATTCTTTGTATGGGTACGGCGAAGGCAAAATGTCCCTGCCGTTGCGCTCGGCATTGCTTTCGGCAGCACTGCCTGGACTGGGACAGTATTTTAACAAAAATTTATGGTATCTGAAAGTGCCTGTGATTTATGGACTTTTTGGCTATACTTTTTTCCAAATCACGACGAACCACAAGCAGTTTATTGCCTTTCGCGATGCCTTGCTCTACCGCGAGGACGGCAACCCACTTACCGTTTCTGATGACCGTTACGCCACTTTTAACAATGACGGCTTGCGCTCGCGACGCGACGCGTTTAGGCGCGAGCGCGACTTTGGGGCGATTCTGACCTTGGTGGTTTATATGCTCAATGTGGCGGAGGCGGCGGCAACGGCTCACCTCAAATCTTTTGATATTTCTGACGACCTGACCCTCAAAATAGAACCCAAAGGAATGTTACTGCCCAATAACCAAATTTATACGGGCGTTTCTTTCCGATTTACCTTAAAAAATCATGGAAAAAATACGCATTGATGCTCACCAACATTTTTGGAAGTATCACCCCGCAAGGCACACGTGGATGTCTGACGAGATGGAAGTGTTAAAGACCGATTTGATGCCACCAGATTTGTTACCTCATTTGCAAAACTGCTCGCTTGACGGCTGTGTGGCGGTGCAAGCTGACCAATCGGAAGACGAAAACAGTTTTCTACTGGGGCTTGCGGAAAAGTATAACTTCATCAGAGGCGTTGTAGGCTGGGTGGATTTGCAGGCGGAAAATGTAGAAGAACGTTTGGCATACTATCAGCAATTTCCCAAAATGAAAGGCTTTCGCCATGTACTGCAAGACGAAACTCAGCGTGATTTTATGCTACGACCTGCGTTTATGCGTGGTATTTCATTCTTAGAAAAGTACAATTACACGTATGATATTTTGATTTTTACAGACCAACTGCCCTACGCGCTTGATTTTGTCCAGCAATTCCCAACACAACGCTTTGTGATTGACCATATTGCCAAGCCCAATATCAAAGCGCAAATCATGGGAGAATGGCAAAACTATATGACAAAAATTGCCGCTTCCAACAATGTATATTGCAAGATTTCGGGCTTAGTTACTGAGGCAGACTGGAAAAACTGGAAAAAGGAAGATTTCAAGGCATACCTTGATGTGGTTGTAGATTGTTTTGGTACTGACCGCATTATGTATGGTTCTGATTGGGGCGTGTGCCAGTTAGCCGCTACTTACGAAGCACAGTTCGAGATTGTCAATGATTATTTTTCAAGTTTTAGTGCATCAGCAAAAGACCAGTTTTTTGGGGGAAATGCTGTCAAATTTTACCGATTAGGCTAAAACTTTACAGGTTTGCTTACCAAATTAATACAAATTTCTATAAAAAAATAATAGATACAATGATGAATGCAATTGTACTCGAAGAACCCAAATTACTCAAGAAGATAGAAAAAAATTATCCTGAAAAGCCAAAATCGTATGAAGTTTTATTGAAAATGAGGCGATTAGGTATTTGTGGCACTGACTTACACGCTTTTAATGGCAAGCAACCTTTCTTCACTTATCCCAGAATTTTAGGACACGAAATCGCCGCCGAAGTCGTAGAAATAGGAGCAGAAGTAAAGCACCTGAAAATTGGCGATTTATGCGCGGTCATGCCTTATCGCAACCAAGAAACTGACCAAGCTGTACGGCGCGGAAAGACCAACTGTGGCAGCACTCTCAGCGTGCTGGGCGTGCATGAGGACGGGGCAATGCAGGAATATTTCGTTTGTCCTGCCGATTTGGTTTTTGCCGCCAATGAACTTTCACTTGACCAAATAGCCATGATTGAGCCGCTGGCTATTGGTAGCCATGCAGTAGAAAGGGCTGGTATTCAGGCAGATGACATTGTATTAGTTATTGGGGCAGGGCCTATTGGCATTGGGACTGTGATGATGGCTTTGCTCAAAGCCGCCCAAGTTATTGTGCTGGATATGAACGAAAATCGTTTGACATACATTGCCCACAAATTTCCTTCGGTTACTTGTATTCAACTCAATGATACAGTAGAAAAATCACTAAAAACGTTACTCAATGGCGACTTGCCTACGGTGGTGCTTGATGCCACAGGAAATAAGGAATCTATGCAAAAATGCTTGGAGTATGTGGCGGCGGGCGGAACGATTGTCTATATTGGGCTTTTTATTGGCGATATTGTGTTTTATGACCCGCTTTTCCATCGCAAAGAAATTACCTTGAAATCTTCCAGAAATGCCGTAGCTACTGACTTTACCAAACTAATTCGCTTGTTAAAGGCGGGCTTAGTTGATATTGACGGATACATTACGCACCGATTACAATTTGAAACGCTTGACCAAACTTTTCCCCAACTTTACCTGCCCGAAGCGCAGGTCATTAAAGCAGTGGTAGCGTTTTGAGAGGGTGGTAGAGGTGTGATTCCTACCAAATCTCCTTGATAATTATTTTTTGTTTGTTAAAGATAATTTCTTCGCCTACTTTCTTGTTTATCAGCAAGATGCCAATAGGCGAAGTAGGAGAAATGGCAAAATAATCAGCACCTTCTATGCTACACTTACCCGCGCCAATCGCGATGAAATAGTTTGCCTGAGCAGTAAGCACTACGCAACCCGCCTGCGTGGAGGCATGAGTATTGAAAATATCTATTTTTAGCAGGTCATTTTTGAGTTTATTTGCTTCCATTAACTGCTTGGTATTCATTGCCTTGTCAAGCTGCATCATGGAGCGCGTCGTTTCATATTTGTCGCCTGCGCTACTTTTGGTTTCGCTGTTAGCGGCTTCCTGTGCGTCTTGCATGGTTTTTTCTATTGCCGCGATGCGCTTTTCGGCGTAGTCGAGGCAGTGGGCGTAGAGCTGAGTTTTGACTTGGGAAGGCGTGAGCATAGGTCTTACTATTTGTTTTAAAATTAGATGCAATAATGTAAATATTCTCTTAAAAAAATAATATATTTGTATGCAATTAAATTACATTCATGGATACTTAAGTATTTTACTATTTTTGTAATATTATTTTTTTGTGTTTATTTAAAAAAACTGATTTTTAATACGTATGGAATTAGATTTATTAGTAAATAACTTGCAAGAAGAGATTGATAGCAAACTTGCAGATATCAAAGCCGATAGTTACCAAATGTCTATTGGTGAGTTAGCTGGACTTTATCAAGGTACGACAAACAATGGAGAGGCTGAAATAGATTTACATCCTGAATTTCAACGATTCTTCCAGTGGACTCAGACACAAAAAACTCGTTTAATTGAGTCTATATTATTGGGGATTCCACTACCTCCTATATTTGTTGCACAAAGGATAGATGGAGTTTGGGATGTCATAGATGGTACTCAAAGGCTGTCTACTATTTTTCAATTTATGGGCATTTTAAAAGACGAGAATGGTCAATTAGAAGAACCATTAGTTTTGGAAGGGACAAAATATCTACCTTCATTGAAAAATAAGGTATGGCATGATGTTCTACATGATGAAAATTCACTATCTAATGCTCAGAAACTATACATCAAACGTGCAAAACTTGATTTAAAGATAATACTGCGTGGAAGTGATAAAAATGTGAAGTATGAAATGTTTAATCGGTTGAATACAGGAGGCACAAAAGCCTCTGACCAAGATGTAAGAAATTGTATTTTAGTGATGGAAAACCCCAAAGCATATCAAAATATAAAAGAATTGGCTGAATATCAAGCTTTTAGAGATTGTGTTGTGCTAAGCGAGAAAGATTTGACAGAGAGATATGATTTGGAACTTGTGCTAAGATTCCTGATTCTTAGAAATATGCCTATTCATGATGTAAATAGAATTAAATTAATTGATTTATCAAATTTCTTGACTGATGAGATGATAGGTATAATCAAATTAGACACAAATCAACATGGAAATAGTCATTATTGGAATGAGCAAAAGTGGGAAATGGAAATAGGTATATTTAAAAGAGTTTTTGACAAATTAAAAGACATTTTTGGTGAAAACTCATTTCGTAGATATGATTCTTCTAAAAGTAAACATACTGGTAGTTTCACAATTTATGCTTTTGAAATTATTGCTTTAGGATTAGGGCATAATATTCAAAATATAGAGCAAATAGATATTCAAAACAAGGTAAATAGTTTTTGGTCAAATGAACCTCAACATCTAAATCTTTGGCGTGCCAAAAGTGCAAATAGTCGTATTCCACAAACAATACAATTAGGTAGAAATTTATTTTCACTATGAAAATTCGTTCTGAAACAGAGTTAAATGATTTTTTGGATACTGAATTAGCTTGGCGTAAGAAGGAACTAATCAATCTTAGAAGTTTTGTTGATAAACAGCATGGCAAGAGAACAGATAAAACTATGTTAAGATGTGCTGTTGTCCTTTTATATGCTCAGTGGGAGGGTTTTGTCAAAGAAGCAAGTAAAGCCTATTTATACTATGTATTTCTTTTGGAAAGAAAATATCTTAATTTAAATAATAATTTCATAGCATTATCATTAAAAAAGAAGCTATCAAATTTAGACATAACTTCCTTCCAGTTGTACAGGAATACGGTTGATTTTTTATTGATTGATGCTAATTTGCAAAACAATATAGAGCCTCCTAATATAGAGATTGAAGTAGATACACAATCCAATCTTAATCCTAAAGTTTTGAAGGAAATAGTTTCAAAGTTAGGCTTTGATTACAGTTTGTATGAAGCAAAAGAGAAACCAATTATTGATAAATTACTGGAAATGAGGAATAAAATAGCTCATGGGAACAAAGAAGATATTGTTTATGCAGACTATTTGATATTACATGAAGGTGTATTTGAAATGATAAATATACTTAAAAATCAAATAGATAATGCTGTTTCTCTAAAACAATATTTGAGAAAACCATAAAGCCTCAATCCTGCTCATCAAATGGGATATTGTTTGCAAAAAAATCATTTCCTTTTCAAAAATTACTTACCTTTGCACCTCTAAAATTTTAAAAACAAGTCTGATGATTTCAGTTTCTAACCTTTCCTTGCGCTACGGCAAGCGAATTTTGTTTGATGACGTAAACGTAAAATTTACCGAAGGCAACTGCTACGGCGTGATTGGGGCTAACGGCGCAGGTAAAACCACCTTCCTCAAAATCATGTCGGGTGAAATAGAATCTACCACTGGGCAGGTGTCCATGAGTGCGGGTGCGCGTATGGCGGTCTTAAAACAAAATCACTTTGAGTTTGACCAATCGCCTGTGCTCCAAACGGTGCTGATGGGGCATAAAAAACTGTGGGAAGTGATGCAGGAGAAAGATGCGATTTATGCCAAGCCCGATTTTAGCGACAAGGACGGCGTGAGAGCCTCCGAATTGGAGTCCGAATTTGCCGAAATGGACGGCTGGAACGCAGAAAGTGAGGCGGCAAGTATTTTGAGTTCGCTGGGCATCAAGGAAGAAAAGCACTATTACGTACTGCACGAACTTAGCGGCGCAGAAAAGGTAAAAGTGTTGCTGGCGCAGGCTCTTTTTGGCAATCCTGATATTTTGCTTTTGGACGAACCTACCAACGACCTCGACGTAGAAACGATTGCTTGGTTAGAAGATTTTTTGACAGAATTTAAAAATACAGTGATTGTAGTTTCGCACGACAGGCACTTTTTGGACGCGGTGTGTACGCACGTAGCAGACGTAGATTTTGGGAAAATTCAGCTTTTTGCAGGAAATTATACATTTTGGTACGAATCGAGCCAGTTAGCCCTACGCCAGCGCAATGACCAAAACAAGAAAAATGAGGAAAAACGCAAGGAATTGATGAGCTTTATCGAGCGTTTCAGTGCTAACGTAGCCAAGTCGCGACAAGCCACGAGCCGTAAGAAAATGCTTGAAAAACTCAACGTGGAAGACATTAAGCCTTCCAACAGAAAATACCCAGGTATCCAGTTTACGCAGGAAAGAGAAGCAGGCGACCAGATTTTGGAAGTCAAAAACCTCAGCAAAGCCACCGAAGAAAAAGCCTTGTTTTCTGATGTAAGTTTTACGGTAAATAAGGGAGATAAAATTGCCTTCCTTGCCAAAGACAGCATGGCAATTATTTCTTTGTTTGAGATTTTGAACGAAAAAGTAAAAGCAGACACAGGCGATTACAAATGGGGCGTTACTATCACCAAAACGTACTTGCCCAATGATAATAGTAGCTATTTTGCTGGCGTAGAACTTAACTTGGTAGATTGGCTCAGGCAGTTTTCCGAAGAAAAAGATGAATCATTTATTCGTGGGTTTCTGGGCAGAATGTTGTTTTCGGGGGAAGAATCCCTCAAAAAAGCGTCTGTACTTTCGGGTGGAGAAAAGATGCGTTGCATGATTTCGCGCATGATTCTGAGCAAGGCAAACTTGCTCGTGCTGGACGAGCCTACCAATCACCTTGACTTGGAATCCATCACCGCCTTTAATAATGGGCTAAAAGATTATAAAGGAACAGTTTTGTTTACTTCGCATGACCACGAATTTGTCCAGACCGTTGCCAATCGCATCATCGAACTCACACCCAAAGGCATCATAGACCGCCAAACTACCTACGACGAATACATCAGAGATGAAAGAATCAAGGCGTTGCGGGCGGAAATGTATGCTGGAAGCATTTAGATGTATGCTAAAAGTATTTATATTATTGTCATTTAATTAAATAATTCATTTTTTTTATTATCATTTAGTATAAAAATACTATATTTGATTATGAAAAAATGCTTTAAATAAGATTGTTTTACATAAGTCTTACAGAATTATGATAGCTAAAAAGGATATATACAACGATTTTTCCGTTATAGATTTATTTTGTGGGGTAGGTGGTCTTAGTCATGGTTTTTTCCTTGAAGGCATAAAAGTGATGGCAGGCATAGATAGTGATAAAACCTGTAAATATGCTTATGAAAAAAATAATCATGCGAAATTTATTTTAGAAGATATTTCAAATATAAATTCAAATGATATTAATGAGTATTTTCTTAATAAAAAGAAACGAATACTTGTTGGATGCGCTCCGTGTCAAGATTTTTCTATTTATAATCAAAAAAACAACAAAAGTGGCAAATGGAAATTATTAAAAGAATTTGCAAGGATTATAGAGGATTTACAACCAGAAATCGTTTCAATGGAAAATGTGCCACAGTTGCGGAATTATGAAGATGGAGATGTATTAAATGAGTTTACTGATATATTATCGAGACATTATAATTGTACTCCTGAAGTTGTCAATGCACAAGAATATGGTATCCCTCAAAGACGTAAAAGGTTGATTATTTTAGCTTGTAAAAAGGACAAAGGCAGAATAGAATTAATCACTCCAAATGAGTTTAGGCTTTCAGGTTATAAATTTATAAGGAATGTAAAAGAAGCAATCTCTCATTTAGCTCCAATTCAAGATGGACAAGTATATGAGAAAGATGCACTTCATAGAGCAAGAAAATTATCAGAAATAAATAAGAAACGTATCAAAGCAACAAAAGAAGGCGGTTTTTGGCGTGACTGGCCTGATGAATTAATTTTAGATTGTCATAAAGAAGAAAAAGGTAAGTCTTTTGGTAGTGTTTATGGTAGAATGAAATGGGCTGATGTTTCCCCTACCATGACCACTTATTGTGTAGGGCTTGGTAATGGGCGTTTTGGACACCCAGAGCAGGACAGGGCTATCTCTTTGAGAGAAGCAGCAATTTTTCAATCTTTCCCTGATAGCTACGAATTTATCAATCCAAATGAAAATTTTGCTATGATGACAATTGCAAGGCAGATTGGTAATGCAGTACCTGTTGGCTTGGGAAGGGTAATTGCTCAAAGCATTAAAAAACATATTGAAAATAGCAATTATGAGTAATCAAAAGAATACGTTACAATGGCGTTTTGATGTCAATACTTTCAAGTTAATAGGTCGTGATTTGATTACAGACCGTATTACTGCTTTATTTGAATTAGTCAAAAATAGCTATGATGCCAATGCTCAAAAAGTAGAAGTTCAGTTTTTTGATGTAGGGAAAGAATTATTGCATAGCAAAATTATTATCAAAGATGATGGCGTTGGAATGTCCTTAGATGATATTCAAAATAAATGGATGGTAGTTGGTACGGCAAGCAAACGCAAAACTACCCATTCGTCTGCACCTTACAATCGGAGGTATGTAGGAGAAAAAGGAATTGGTCGTTTTGCAGTTGATAAATTAGGCGGAAAAGTTGTCATTCGTACTAAACAAAGAGGCGAAAAACAATGGCTAAATGTGGTCATCAATTGGGAAGATTATGAAAAATTAGCCTCCCAAGACAGTTTTACTTTGTTTACTGAGGTAGAAAATTCTTATTATTTTGAAGATGCCCAAGACGAAAAAGAACAAGGTACACAACTGATTATTACTCGCATACGTGAAAATTGGACAAGTGATAATTTGGAAAGATTGAGCAAAGAGCTTACCAAAATTGTTTCACCTTTTTATCCTGTAAATCCTCCATTTGATATTTATTTGTATGCAAATGAATATGAGAAAAAAGAAATTGGCGGTATAAAACTTGACGGAAAACAGCCTTTGAGAGCAGAAGCTATTAACTTTTATTCACACAAAGCTGAAATTTCATTTCACATAGACAAAGATAATCCTGAAAATTCATACCAAGAAATTTTAAAGTTTGATGATAAAAATGGGCGTATTTATACAGAAAAAACTGGAATAAAAGAATTTGGTGCTGTTTCAATGCAATTATTCTTTTTTAATCAAGAAGCCAAAAATAAATTTAAGAAATATTACAAATCTATTGATGATGACACTCATATAGATGGAATTAAAATTTATCGTGATGGAATCATCACAACACCTTTTGCAGAAACTGCCAGCCACGTGGATAATCAACGTGATATTTTGGGTATTCACAAAAGATTATGGCGTGATATTTTTAATAGGATTAGCACAAGAGAAGTAATAGGTATTTTGGATATTACCGCAAAAAATAATCCTGATATTAGAGATGCCACCAATAGACAAGATTTTGTAGATACAGTAGCCTATCGTGAACTCAAAGAGTTTATTATAGAACAGTTGTTTGTTTTTGAAAATATAAAACTTTATGAAAGAACACTGAAAAGAATTAAAATAGAAACAGGTTTAGACCAAGCACAGGAACAATTTAAAGATTTTGAAAAGCAAGTTACTAATATTGGAAAACAAATAAATAAAGAGTTTGAGAAGTTAGTTCCCGAATTAAAATCCACTTTTGAACCTCTAAAAAATATTATTGAGCCCTTAAAACAACAAACGAAAGAAATAGAAAAAGCCTACCAAAAAGGCGTTGAACAAATGCGTGAAGACCGCAAAGAATTTTTACGCAAAGAAAATATGTATTTGAGCTTAATGTCTTTGCAATTATATGCAGTGCAAGTTGCTCATGCCATTCGCACCAAATTAGGTAGTGTGAAAGATATGGCAGATTTTTTCAAAAGACGTTATCCTGATGCCAAATTTGAAGAGAAATTTAAAGAATATGCTGTTAGAATTGCCGATGAATTGCAACAATTACAACATATTACAGATTTTATGTTGAGTTATGCAAAGGCTGGTGTGGCAGATATTAAAGAGTTTAATATTAAAAATGTAGTAACAAGATTACTAACTGAAACTTATTCTTTGCCTTTTGAAAATACAAAAATAACAGCCATAGTAGAAATGGAAGATTGCCTAATGCGAGGACATCAGCAATTTTTTCAAGATATTTTTCAACAACTGATAGCTAATTCCATTAAGGCATTAGAAAATACGATGGATAAAAAAATTCGTTGTAGTGGTTATGCTGCAAAAGATGCTTATATTATTCTCTTTTCTGATAATGGTTTTGGTGTTAAACAAGGAACAGAAGAAAGAATTTTTGACCTTTTTTATACCACAACAGCCGAACAAGGCGGAGCAGGTATTGGGCTTTGGATAGCAAAAAATAGAATAGAAGCCTTAAAAGGTAGTATCGAAGTTGTTGAAAATGAATTTAAGCCCACAGGGGCAACTTTCAAAATCACTTTTCCATTCAGCAAAAACTAAAAGCTATGAATGTGCCTACAAAAATCGTCATCATTGACGATAAACCCAAAGACTTAGATGTTTTTAAAATTGAATTAGAGTTAATTTATGGCGAGAATAGTGTTATCATTTTTGATAATTCGGAAGTTGGTTTGGAATATATTTTTACCCATCTCACACAAAAACAGATTGTGGTTTTAGATTATGATTTATCTCTCAATCATAATAACGAAAAAGAAACAGGCTTAGATGTGTTGAAAAAAATACGTGAAAAAACGTCTTTGCTGACTGTTATCGTTTGCACTACAAAACCATTAAATGAAATTTCAGAAAGTGATTTAAAAGACTTTATCAACAATCATATTTTTTCTTTATCCGACAAAATGGATAATACTTTAAAAAGAGTGGAAATAGTAACCAAAGCAGTAGCATTTTTGGAAAAGCAGATTGATACCATTTTAGAACAGTGGATTTTGAGGCGGACAGAAATGGAAAGAGAAATTCCGTATATTACAACAAAAAGTGGTAAATCTTACTCTCTTAATGATTTGCTTGTTGAAATTCGTAACCAAACCCCAGTAGGTGTGGAGTTGGAAAAAAATATGATAAACCTCACTATTGACCTCTTGACAAGAGATAAAGAAAAACTCAATGATTAAATTTGTAATAGCCTTTGACGAAAAAGATTCAGAAATTGGAGAATATTGCAAATTCTGTAAAGAAGATTTGGTGAGTTATTTACAGGAATTAGGCTATCAAGATATTTATCTTATTGATAGTCGTTTGTGTAATATGGCTTACATAGATATAGAACTTTCCAAAATTGATAGTAACTATTTTTTTGTAGCTTATTCTCACGGAACTCCCAATTCTTTGAGATGTGGAGGCGAGGCTTATATTCAACTTAACCATAATACAGAAAAACTAAAAACTTCTTTTTTCTATGCCAATGCTTGTTTAACAGGAAGTAAATTAGGTAAGGAAATAGAGTGTTTGGCTTTTGTTGGTTTTTCGGAAGAAGTTAAATTTTCAAAACTACATTACGAACTATTTTATAGATGTGACAATATGATTATCAAGCTATTTCTATCTAAAAATGTAACAGTATTTGAGGCATATAACCAGACATTAGACTATTACAATGCCCAAATTGATATACTTGGTTCACCTCTGAATGCAGATAGGATTGCTCAAAGTTTTTTGGTAACAGCAAGAGAGTCTCTTGTATTTTATGGAAACAAAGGTTTAAAAAAAGAAGATTTTTATTATAAAAAATAATTATGCTCTCTTAGCATCATCGAACTCACACCCAAAGGCATCATAGACCGCCAAACTACCTACGACGAATACATCAGAGATGAAAGAATAAAGGCGTTGCGGGCGGAAATGTATGGGGAAATGGCAATGGCTTAGTTTTTGAAACATTGCATTTACGCTTGGGTTATTTTGTCATTAATACAAAAATAGCATTGCCATCAAATCAATTTAAACTATACTCCAAAAAAATGCAATTCAAAAAAACAAGATACTTAGTTTTTATTTTGCTCATTATCAATACTTTGACCTCTTTTGCCCAAGAAGGTGATGGCGGAGGGCGCAGCATCAAGCCCATCTTTGACCAAGCTACAAGGTATTACAGTCAGGGAAACTATGAAAAAGCCATCGCCATTTACAACGAAATTTTGAAAGTCAAAAAAGACAACTTTGCCGTTTATGATGCACGCGCCGCCGCCTACACGCGACTGACAAAGTATAAAGAAGCTCTGGCAGACTATAAAAAAGCACTCCAACTCAGCAAAGATGAGGCATATACGCCCACTTATTATTTTAACTGTGGCAATATTTATTTCGCCGCAGGCAATTTCCAGCGCGCAGTTAATGGTTTTAGCCAAGCCATCAAAGAAAATCCCAAATTTACATTGGCTTACCTCAACATGGGTATCGCGCAGGACGGACTCAAAAAGTACGATTTGGCACAAAAAGCGTATGAAAAAGTCATTCAACTTGACCCCAAAAGCGTAGCAGGGCATTTGCGTTTGGGACGTTTGCACCACACCGCCAACCGATTTGACGAAGCCTTAAAATATTATTCCAAAGTGATTTTGCTCAACCCCAAAGAAAAAGAAGTTTATCTTTTCAAGGCAGACATCAATATTCAGCAAAACAAACTGGATTTGGCGATTCCTGAGTATGATGGCTACCTCAAAATCGTCCCTGCCGACGTGAAAGTGTGGGGCATGAAAGCCTCTGCAAAAATGGGCTTGGGCAGAAACGAAGAAGCCATCGCCGATTACAGCCAAGTGGTCAAATTAGACCCCAAAAACCGCCCTGCGTACCTGAATCGTGCAAAACTGTTCAAACAAATCACAAAATTGGAGGAGTCCATCAAAGATTATAGCAGTGCCATCAAGCTCTACGCGGGCGATATGATTCCTTTCATGGAACGCGGGATTCTCTATCGAATGACCAGCAAGCCCAATGAGGCATTGGTGGATTTTAGCAAGGCAATAGACATAGAAAACACGCTTGCATCTGCCTATTATCAGCGCGCAATGGTGGAGAAAACGCTGGGAAATCTGCCTAACGCACTACGCGACTTTGACAGAGCCATCAGTTTGGACGCAAAAATTGCTGATTTTTATAATAATCGTGGCTTTGTCAAAATCCAGCTTAACAAATTTACCGAAGCGGTCAAAGATTTTGATGAGGCAATTAAGTTAGACAAGACCTTTGCTTATGCCTTCAATAACAGAGGTTTAGCAAAATTGCGCTTGGAAAAATACAATGAAGCACTTGTCGACTGCAAAAAATCAGTAGAAATGGAAGGCAAAAACGCCGCCGCCTACAACAATTTGGGCTTGATTTACCAAAAAATGAAAAACAATACAGAGGCTGAAAAAGCATTCAACAAGGCGATAGAATTAGCTCCAACAAACACAGAATACGCCCAAAATTTGGCAAATTTTAAAGAAGCAATCAAGAAATAAACACCATTCCAAACAATGAAAAACACAATTTTTATAGCAATTTTCGTACTTTTTGCCCTCACCAGTTGTTTCGAAGTCCGAGAAGAAATCGACATCAAAAAAGATGGCTCTGGCACTTACGCCATGATTGTCGATATGAGTAAAAACAAAAATCTACTGGACGCGGCAATGCAAATGGCTGAAAAAGACGATAAAATGGCTCTCGGAGGCAATCCTTTTGCCGAGATGGACTCTGCCTTCATCAAGGGTGCAGAAACGCTGAACGGCATGGAAGGAATATCGAACGCCAAAGGCACAAACGATAAAACGAATTACATTTTTATTACCAAATTTGATTTCAAAGACATTGATGCACTCAATGACGCACTCAATGAAATGAACAAACGCAAATACCCTGAACTGGAAAGTTTTCCTGCCGTTTATAAATACGAAAAGAAAACCTTAGAACGTACTAATCATTTCTATATGAGAGGATTAACTGATTTTTCAGAACAAACAGGAGGCGACGAGCAAAAGCTGGCGCAGGCAAAACAAATGCTTACTACCGCTACGTACACGTGTATTATTCGCACACCCGAAGGCAAAATCAAGAAGTTTTCTAACGATAAATCAGTCCTTTCCGAAGATAAAAAAGAACTACGTCTTTCTGCCAATCTTGTCGAGGTTTCCGAAGACAAGGTAAGTCTGGTCAATGTCGTCAAAATAAAATAGATTTGGAGTAAAATTAATAAAATGTTTCGCGTACTGACTCAACCTTATCCGATTAGCAAGACGTTCAAATCACAAATTTGGGTTGCCTCCATCATTAGTAGTGGCGTTTTCTTTCTGCTTTTTGTTTTTCAGCCGTTTGGATTGGACAGGCTGCCCGTTCCTTTGCTTTATTGGCTAATCATAGGTTATACCGCGGTTTGTTTTATTACAATGATGGCTAATTATCTGATTATCAAAATATTATTTCCTCGTTTTTTTACTGAAAATACTTGGAAAGTTTATAAGGAAATTTTGTGGATTTTGTGGACTGTGCTGATAGTGAGCTTGGCAAATGGCTTGTATGGAATCATGCTTGGTAGATTTGAGCTTGGTTTACCCCATTCGTTTGATATACTTTTTATCACCTTTGTGGTCGCGATTGCGCCTGTAAGTTTGATGGTAATTTTAAAACATAACCTCCTGTTAAAGAAGAACTTGCGCTTGGCAACCCAGCTCAATCAAAACTTACAGCAATACCATCATCACACAGAAATCACCAACAAAAATACGCAAAGTCTGCAAATCACCTTCAAATCTGACGAGAAAAAAGGAGAGTTGACGATTGACTTAGATAGTTTTTTTTATGCCCAAGCCAGTGATAACTACTTGGAAATCTACTATTTGAAAAATGAAAAACTACAAAAAGCATTGCTCAGAAATACGCTAAAAAATATAGAAATGGATTTTGCCGCTTTTCCACAGCTTTTCCGTTGTCATCGGTCGTTTCTGATAAACCTAAACAACATCAAAAAGGTAGAAGGAAACTCACAAGGCTACAAACTCACCTTTGAGAAAACAGACTTTCAAGTGCCTGTGGCGCGTAATTTGGCAAAAGTTTTTAAGGAAAAAATCAGAGATTAAAGCGAAAGCAACTCCATAAATTTTTTAATTTTCTCCACCTCTTTTAGCCCTGCACTTACCTCAAACTTGCTGTTGATATCAAGGGCGTGTATGTTCAAACCTTTGAGTTGCTTAATTTCTTCAGTATGCTGAATATCAATGCCTCCACTCAAAAAAAAAGGAATTTCATTGTCATAATTACGGAGGATTTCCCAGTTAAAAGTTACGCCATTGCCGCCCAGATTTTTCCCTTTGGTGTCAAAAAGAAAATAATCTACCACAGGCTTGTACTCATTCAGTTCGTCAAAATCAAAATCTTCGCCAATAGAAAATACCTTGATAATTTCGATTTGACTTGCCCGCAAGCGTAGGTTATGGCAAAACTCAACAGATTCGCTTCCATGCAGTTGCACCAAATCTAACTGAAAAAGATTGATTTTTTCTATCACAAATTCAAGGGAATGATTGACAAAAACACCTACTTTTTGACATAAGTTTAGCCCTTTCTGTCCCCATTCAGGCGCAGAAGTTCCCACATATCTTGGCGATTTTTCATAAAAAATAAAGCCCATATAATCTACGCCCAACTGAGCAATTTCAGCTATATTTTGGGCTTGGCGCATACCACATACTTTGATTTTCATTGGCTATTTTTTCATTTGGCTTACTCGGTCGCGTATTTCTTCACATTTTGCCAGCCCTTCTTTATAGTAAGTAATATTTTTGGAAAGGTCGTATATCAGTTGTTGGATAAGGTTGGCAAAGCGATAGTCAAATAATTTTTCTTGGTTAATGACCCTGTACTCGGTCAGGTCAAAATTCTCAACAATAAACGGCTCAATATCTTGCCTGATGCTGTTCAGAATCACCGTTTCATTGATTTTGAGTTGGGCGTATTGAAAATCATACAAGTAAATCAGGTCGTTTTTTAGCTTTACATCTTTGATGATATTGACCTGCCCGCCTTGCTTGATGGATTCGTAGGTGGTCTGTGATGGATAGAAAAACAGCACATTTTCAAATGCTGCTTTGAGCAGTTTTCCTACGCTATCTGTCTGCTCTAAGTCATTGGTTTTCAAGATAATGAGCAGATTAGTCATTTCCTGAATCTTCTGCCCTGTGAGGCTGTCATTGATGGTCAAGTTCTTGATGTCATTTTCCAAGTCAGAGCTTAGATTTTTCATATATTCGCTTGCCAGCTTTTTTTCCTTATTGGATTCCGACCAGTTGGTCAAGCCAAAACCCGCCGTTACACCAATCATCACCACCAGCGTTTCTATGAAATAAACCACCAAATAAATTCTCCAACGCTTGCTCATGCCCACGCGAAAGCGGGGGCGAGCCATTTTTACATTTCTGAGGGAAAGTGTCAAAGCACGCAGACGACGTATAATTCTCATAGGTTACGTTTTTCGAATCGCTAAAATTAAGATAAATTTTTCAATACTCCAATACGAATACTTACATACAGAAAGGTAAATTTAAAAATAAGTTTTCTTAACACTTCTCTTGAAACCTTTACTGTATTTTATTAGTTTACCTAATTGAATGAAAAAACTTATTTCCATATCGCTACTCCTCATTTACAGTGTTCTCACTGTCGGAATTGGCGTGAGCAAACATTTTTGCGGCGGCGATTTGGTGAAAACAACTGTTTTTTCTACTGAAAAAAAAACCTGCAAATGTTCCTTGTTTACTAAAAAGGGAGAAAAAAGTAACTGCTGTAAAGACGAAATCAAAGTAGTAAAATTAGAAACGAGCCAAAATATCTCCAAAATTATCTCGTTTGACTTTTTGAAATTTGCTGACGCTTCTATTTCTTTTCCTTTTGAAGTTGGTTTCTCGCCCAATATTTTTCCTATCTCCCTAATTTCGTGGAAGATAGAAAGTTTTTTCCCTCCTCCTAAGTCCTCTCTTTATCTGTTGTTTTGTGTTTTTAGAATCTAAAATTTAATCGTAAAATTTCTTTACAAGCGTCAAACTCATGAGTTTGGTTTGTAAATATTATTCCATTTCCAAAAAAATGGCGTATTTTTATTGATTACTTTCATTTTTCTTCATTTTAAAAACATAAAAAATATGAAATCATTACTTAAAATCTCGATATTTTTCTCTGCCTTATTGGTATTTTCATCAATGAAATCAGTTGATTTCCAAGATGATAAAGAAGTTTCTATGACCTTCAAAGTCAGTGGCGTATGCGGTATGTGCAAAAATCGCATCGAGGAAGCACTTTACGTTACGGGTATCAAATCAGCGACTTGGACTATCAAAACCCAGCTACTTACCGTTTCCTATAAACCCAAGAAAATGAACGAGTTAAAAATCCATGAACTGGTAGCAAGTGTAGGGCATGACACTGAAAAAGTGAAGGCAAAAGACGAAATTTATAAAGCTCTCCCTGATTGTTGCCTCTACCGCGACGGCGTAGGCACGCACGACGATAAATAAGCTAATTATTTGATTATCAAAATGATAAAAACATATAAAGTTTCAGGAATTACTTGCGCGGGCTGTCAGGCAAAAATAAAACACCTTTTTTCTTCAATAAATGGAGTAGAAAACGTAGAAGTAGATTTGGCAACAGGCAATACGCAGGTGCAGTTAGCCCAACATATTGATAAAGAAGTGTTTAGAGAAATTTTAAAACCCTTTCCTAAATACCAAATTATTGATGAAGTAATTGACGTTCCCAAGCCCAAAGCAGAAACAAGAATAGAGGAAGAATCTGCAAAATCATGGTTAGTTACTTACAAACCTATTTTATTGATTTTTGGGTACATTTCTCTTATATCATTGATAGTGAGCAATTTGAGTGGCAGTTTTGATTTGATGCTGATGATGCGCGTATTTATGGCGGGTTTTTTCTTGGTATTTTCGTTTTTCAAAATGCTCAATTTGGAGGGCTTTGCCGAAAGCTACGCGATGTATGATGTTATTGCCAAAAAAGTAAAGGCTTGGGGCTATGTGTATGCCTTTGTAGAATTGGGCTTGGGGCTTGCGCTCTTGCTTCATTTTCAGCCTGTTATCACTCATTGGGTTACGCTTGTGGTCATGTCTGTAAGCATTATTGGCGTGCTACAAAGCGTACTGAACAAGCGCAAAATTCGCTGTGCGTGCTTGGGTGCGGTTTTTAATCTGCCCATGAGTACGATTACGATTATAGAGGACGCATTGATGATAGGCATGAGTGCAGCAATGTTAGTTTTGATGTATTAAACTTTTTAAATCTAAAATTCTTAAAATAATGAAAAAAAATATTTTTATACTCGTTTTTTTATTAGCAATGACTTCTTTATCAAGTGTTTTTGCCCAAACAAAAGAGTCTATGAATGAATTATTGACTTCTTATTATGGTATAAAAAACGCCCTTGTAGCTGAAGAAGGCACATTGGCAAGTGTCAAAGCAGGTGAGTTTATGAAAACACTTTCTAATAATATAAAAGTGGATAAAATGACTTCCAAAGAGCAAAAAACTTGGAAGGAATACGCAGAAAAAATTAAGTTTGACGCAGAACACATTACTGAAACCAAAGATGTAAGCCACCAAAGAGACCATTTTAATGACCTCTCTAACAATTTATTTGCGGTTTTAAAGGCTTTCAAAGTCAATACCGCAGAAGTTTATCAGCAGTTTTGCCCTATGAAAAAAATGTATTGGTTAAGTGAAAGTGCAGACATCAAGAATCCGTACTACGGAAAGAAAATGCTGACTTGTGGTAAAGTAACAGAAACACTAAAAAAGAATAAGTAGAATATGTATAAATGTGTATTTATCAGTATTTTGCTTCTTTTTTATATTTCAGCTTTTGCCCAAAAAACCGTTCGTTACGATTTGTATGTAACAGATACAATCGTAAACTATACAGGCAAAAAAGCAAAGGGAATAGCTATCAATGGGCAAATTCCCTCGCCTACGCTTGTGTTTACAGAAGGAGATACGGCAGAAATCCATGTGCATAACCGTATGCACATGGAAACTTCTATCCACTGGCATGGCTTGATTTTGCCCAATGAGCAAGACGGTGTGCCTTACCTGACTACTGCGCCAATTAAGGCAATGAAAACACATATTTACAGATTTCCTATTGTTCAGAATGGCACTTACTGGTATCACTCGCACACGATGCTACAAGAACAAAATGGTATGTATGGGGCTTTTATCATTCATAAACGAAATGAACCAGTAATGCCTGAACAGATTATTGTTCTAAGCGATTGGACGGACGAAAATCCTCATCAGATTCAACGTTCTTTGCACAATGCTACTGACTGGTATGCAGTAAAAAAAGGCGCTACACAAAGCTACGGTGAGGCATTGGTAAAAGGCTATTTGGGGGCTAAGTTTGTTAATGAGTGGAAAAGAATGTTAGCAATGGACGTGGCAGATGTTTACTACAATCAATTTTGGATTAATGGAAAGCAAATAGCTGTCAATCAAAATTTTAAGGCAGGTGAAAAGGTGCGATTGAGAATTGTAAATGGTGGCTCTTCATCTTATTTTTGGCTGCAATACGCAGGCGGAAAAATGGAAGTAGTCGCAAGCGATGGCATAGACGTAGTGCCTGTGGCAGTAGATAGAATGATAATCGCCGTAGCAGAAACGTATGATGTAATCGTTACTATTCCTGAAAATGGAAGCTACGAGTTCAAGGCTACCCCCGAAGACCGCACCCAATCCACCTCTCTATTTTTGGGCAATGGCAAAGAAGTAAAAGCACCAGAATTGCCAAAACTCAACTATTTTGAGGGTATGAAAATGATGAATGACATGATGAAAACAAGTGGAAAGATGGACGATATGGGTATGCAAATGTCTTTGCAGCAAATGGATATGAACGCAGTCATGTACCAAGAAAAATGGGATACCTTGACCACTCTCAATTATGCAATGCTCAAAAGTCCTACCAAAACTACCTTGCCCAATGTCCCTTTCAGAGAACTTAAATTTGAATTGACAGGCAACATGAACCGCTATGTATGGACTTTGGATAACAAAACAGTTTCTGAAACAGATAAAATTTTGATAAAGCAAGGCGAAAATATCAGAATTATACTCTATAACGGTTCTATGATGAGGCATCCTATCCACTTGCATGGGCATTTTTTCAGGGTTTTGAATGGGCAAGGCGACTATGCTCCTTTGAAAAATGTATTGGATATTATGCCAATGGAAAGAGATACAATAGAGTTTCATGCTTCTGAAAAGTATGGCGATTGGTATTTTCATTGTCATATTCTCTACCACATGATGGCGGGCATGGGAAGAATTTTTAGGTATGAAGATACTCCTCCTAACCCCCAAATTCCTAATGCTAAAAAGGCTTTACGCAAAGTTTATCAAGATGATAGACATTTTTACAATAGAGCAGAAATTGGCTTAGAAAGCAACGGGAGTGATGGAGAAGTAGAAGTTTCTAATACTCGCTATTTTGTCCAGACGGAATGGAGATTGGGTTTGAATGACCAATTTGGCTACGAAAGTGAAAGCCACATCGGGCGTTTTTTTGGTAGAAATCAGTTTTTAAGAGCATACATTGGCTGGGACTACCGCTATCGCAAAGACGGACTTTATAACCCAAATAACGGTGATAATATTTTTGGAGAAACAAATACCAAAAATGACAGGCAAGTTTTGTGCATGGGCATTCAATATGTTTTGCCTCTGCACATTGTTTCTGAGTTTCGTGTAGATAATTCAGGTATGCTACGATTTCAAATGCGTAGAGAAGATTTGCCTCTCACCAAAAGAATGAGGCTAAATGCAATGGTAAATTCGGACTTAGAATATACCGTAGGAGCAAGGTACATCTTAACTAAATACGTTTCATTATCAACTCACTATGATAGCGATATGAAATGGGGTGGAGGTTTAACTATTACTTATTAAAATTAAAACTCATTTTTTTAATTAAAGATTATGAAAAACATTAAAAAATTATTTTTTCTTTTTGCACTTTTTTTTGCAGAAACAGCACTTGCACAGCACCAAAATCATGAAAAAACGGCAACTACCAAAGCAGAAACACCAAATTTGGGTATAGTTGATGAAGGTGTAAAAAAGCAACTGAATGAGTTACTGCTTGCCTATTTCCAACTCAAAGATGAGTTGGTCGCGGGTAGGCGCGACAATGCCAATACCAAAGGAAAACTTTTCTTGGAAACGTTGGCAAAAGTGGATACTAAAAAAATGACTGCCGCACAAGCTCAGTTTTTCACGACGCATCAGCAAAAATTAGCTTACAATGCTCAAAATATTGCTGATAATGAGGAAGTTGATGCCCAGCGTGCTTTTTTTTCCAGATTGTCGGCAGATATGAAAGCGGTCATTATGGGCTTCAAGGCGAATAGTCAGAAGGTGTACGTGCAGCACTGTCCTATGGCTTTTGATAATTCGGGTGCATCTTGGCTAAGTGCTGAAAATAAGATACTTAACCCCTAT
Organism: Cytophagales bacterium; assembly: GCA_013298985.1. Taxonomy (GTDB): domain Bacteria; phylum Bacteroidota; class Bacteroidia; order Cytophagales; family Thermoflexibacteraceae; genus Thermoflexibacter. The sequence goes on along the minus strand of JAAFJS010000007.1, from coordinate 35,437 downwards.
TATGGAGATAGAATGTTAAAATGTGGAATAGTGATAGCAGAGTTTTAAATTTAAAAAGCCAAAAACAGATGTTTACATTTATAGCAAAATTTTTTCTTTCCTTGCATTGGTTAGTATTTGTATTGATACTTTTACTAATGTTTTCAAATACAGATAGTTATGCTCAAGGCAAAGTCAAAGGAACGGTTTATGAAATTTCCAAAGCTCCCCTGGTGGGCGCAAATGTGTACTGGCTTGGCACAGGGCAAGGTACAGTTACCAATCAGGAGGGAAGGTTTGAAATCAAGGTTTCCAAAGAGTCTAAAAAATTGATTATCAGTTTTATAGGTTTTCAAAATGATACAATTGATGTGGGAAAGAAAGTTGTCAGTGGGGACACTGACAACGGCGGAGGTGTAAATACTCCAACAGGTGTAAATGATTTAGAAATTGTATTGAAATCCAATACAGAATTAGCAGCAGTGGAGATAGTAGGGGAGCGCAAAAGTTCCTATACAGATTATTTGGAAACAAAAGCGGTTAAAGTAATGACAGAGAAGGAGTTATTCAAGGCAGCTTGCTGTAATTTGTCAGAAAGTTTTGAAACCAATCCTTCCGTAGATGTCAATTTTGCGGACGCGGTCAGTGGCACCAAACAAATCGAGATGCTTGGATTAGCAGGCACTTACACGCAAATCACGACAGAAATGATGCCTTCGGTGCGCGGCTTGGGTGCATATTTTGGGCTTTCCTATCTTCCTGGTACTTGGATTCAGAGTATTCAGGTGGCGAAGGGCGTTGGCTCGGTGGTCAATGGCTACGAATCCATTGCGGGGCAGATAAATGTGGAACTCAAAAAGCCCGAAGATGCTGAAAGACTGTTTTTTAATGCGTATGTAGATGGCGGCGGGCGCATGGAGGCAAACCTGAATTTGGCGCAAAAATTAGGTAAAAACTGGGGAACTGCCTTATTACTGCATGGTAGCGCAAGACCTTTCCGAAGCGACATGAACCACGACCATTTTTTGGATTTTCCGCTTACGCAGCAGTTTAATATCATCAATCGCTGGGCGTATAGAAATGCAAAAACAGGGATTGAGGCGCAATTTGGGGTCAAATATGTAACAGATTACAAGTTAGGCGGAGAGTTTGATTTTAAGCAAAATGGCAAAACATTTCGCACCAAGCCTGTCGACCATTCCATTCACTCGGACGCAGAACACGCTGGTATGCCTATGGATTCGGTGCAAAGAAGCCCAATTTGGGGACTGGAAATCAATACACAGCGCACCGAAGGCTGGGGGAAAATAGGCTGGGTAAATAAGAAAAAACCGTACCAAAGTGTTGGTTTACAGCTATCTGCGACGGATTATCGTCAAAATGGCTATTTTGGGCTAACTACTTACAGAGGCAATCAGCAAACGGGTTACGCCAACCTGATTTACCAAAGCATCATTGACAATACGAATCATATTGTAAAAATGGGAACAAGTTTGCTTTATGATAATTATGATGAAAGGTTTAATGCAGTTCAGTTTGCGCGTAAAGAAGTAGTAGCAGGAACTTTTGTTGAATATACCTATACTCATTCTGAAAAATTTAATATGATAGTAGGCTTGCGTGCCGATTATCACAATCTATTTGGTGCGTTCGTAACACCCAGATTTCATGCACGTTACGCGCCTACGGAGAAAACAATTTTCCGATTTGCGGCGGGCAGAGGACAGCGCACTGCCAATATTTTTGCAGAGAATATGTCTATTTTTGCAAGTTCGCGAAGTATGCGTATCCAAGCTGAAAATGTGAATAGCAAAGCCTACGGACTGAATCCCGAAGTAGCGTGGAATTTTGGTTTGAATTTTTCACAAGATTTTACTTTTAAGGGCAAGGAAGGCAGTTTGAGCATTGATTTTTATCGAACCATTTTTGAAAATCAAGTAGTGGTGGATTTGGACAAGACCGCAAGGGAAATCAATTTTTATAACTTAGATGGACAGTCTTTTTCCAATAGTTTGCAAGCAGAATTGAATTACGAACTTGCTCGGCACTTTGACGTAAGGCTGGCATATCGTCTGTACGACGTGAAAACGACTTATCATGGACAGCTTTTGCAAAGACCACTGATTTCTCAACACCGCGCCTTTATCAATCTTGCCTACATGACGCGCAACCGTTGGACTTTTGATTATACGGTGCAGTGGTGGGGACGCAAACGCTTGCCAAACACCAGTGCTAACCCTGAAAAATATCGCTTGGGTGAGTTTTCGCCTGATTTTTTCCTGATGAACGCGCAGATTACCAAAAGCCTCAACAAAAAATTAGATGTGTATGTGGGTTTAGAAAACATATTGAATTTTCAGCAGGAAATGCCTATTGTGGGGCATGACCAGCCATTTAGCCCTTATTTTGACAGCGCGATGGTTTGGGGACCTATTTTTGGGAGAATGGTTTATGCAGGGGTGAGGCTGAGAGTGAAGTAAACAGAAAAGCAGGTAAGTTTTCATATATTCGTGCATGAGTAGTTATAAAGTTCCACGCCAATTCCATTGCGGCTTAAAAGGCGTAGTTAAAGATAACCCCTCGCTTTATGCCCGCATTGGAACTGGGGGGGAACTACTTTCTTATCCTCCCTCTCTATAATTTTCATAAAAACTGACAATCGCATTCGTTACTGTATCGCTTTTACTTACAAAATGTAAATCGTAACTTAAGTATGTTCCAATTCTCTCAGGTAGTTTATATATCAATACCATTTTTTTTGTGCGATTTTCAAATACAGAAAAGGCATCTTGCTCTGGATAAAAGTTTTCATTTATACCATTTTTAAGGGTAAAAAAACTATTGGTATATTTTTTTGTCTGATTGGTTTGATTTGAAATAGATATATGAGCTATTAAAGTTGTAGTATCTTTTTTTTGATAATATTTAAAATCAGTAATGAGATAAGCTACAGAATCTACTATAAAAGATTTGCCAATTTCTTTATAATGTGCTTTGTGATAGGCGATATAAGCTGTTTTTGCTTTTTCTTCCGCCTCTGTTGGAGGTTTAAAGAAAGCTATGAATCGAATTACTATAAAAATAGATGTACCCAAAAAACCAATTACAAATAAAGAAACTATTGTTTTTTTCATTTTTTTCATTTAGGAATTATTGTTTTTCTTTTCAGGTCAGCGAATACTTATCAATTTTTCTACGAACTAATGAATCGCCCTTGCAGAATTCTATGGATTAAGCAAGAGAAATATTCTTATTTTTGTCATATTTTCTGCTATCCCTCACCACTGCCCACATTCGGTGAATAAGTTTGTTTCGGATAGCATATAGGATTGATTCCACAAATAGGTTGTAAACCTTGGTGTTACCTTAATTTGCCTATATGCTTATGACTTATTCACAATTCACAAAAAAACAGAAAAAGAAGCAAAAAAAAGAAAAATTAACAATAATAACTACTTCTTATTTCTTAGTTTTTTCTTATTTGCAAATCTAAAAGTGTGTTAGCGCAGCGCACCTGCAACAATTTTGTTGGTTTGCTGCGCTAACACTAACAAAGACGAAACTTGCCCTTTTTTCACACTTACTTTTTTTTCATTCAATATCCAAGACTATTCGTTAATTTGCGAAGACAGTTTCTTATGGCTTTATTTGTGGGTAGAAAAACATTCATAAAGGGGTAAAAGTGGTTTTTCATGGCACACCCTTGTCAGTGGAACACACAAACAAGGGTGTAGAAGTTTGAAGGCAAAAACCACTCAATCCCCTTCCTTGCTCGTCCATGCAGGAATCATGTCAGGGGAGAGGCGATTGCCTAATTTTTCAAAACTTTCTTTTTTCAGGTAATGCTTAATCGGGTGATATTCCTTCAAAAAGCCCTGCTTATTTTCTCCGACCAAAGTTTTGTTGTACTGCGTGCCACTCCAAGTCGATTTAGCCCAAGGAAGGTTAATTTCGTTAGGGGTAAGCTCGAAAATCCACTCTGGACTGACCGAAATCCAGCGCAAAGTAAAAACTTGTGTTCCTGTTTGTCCCCAATTTACCCAAGTTACGCCATTTTCCTTGGTCGCATTTTGGGGGCGGTCTTCTGGGCGCGAGTAAACAATGATGTAGTTTCTATCCTTGTCCAAGACTATTTCATCGTCCATGACAGAGGTATTTTCTAAGCCCGCAATTTTGACAAATGGGAAATCGGCATCATACGAAGTAATAGACCAATAGCGACATTGGGCTTTTTCCAAAGTTTTTGCACCATTGCGAGTATCGGGGAAAGTGGGCAACTTGCCCGTCAGCACAAAAACTTTCCCTTTTTTGATGGAAGTACCTGTGGTGAGATAGCCTGTGTAGTTGCAACCTGTGGCGTGCGGCTCGTAGCTGGCAGGTGGTGGCTGATTTTCCCCGCGCCCATTTACGCCTAAGTCCAAATTTCTAATATACTGTTTATCAGCTTCCTTTTCTTTATAAAGAGCCTTAGAACCACCAGTCGAGATTTGCAAAAATATCCCAAATTGCTTGTCCCAGCCTGTGGTGTGTCCGTTATAAGAGGCGGGGTCGTTGTTGCCAATGACTCGATTGGACATGGTTGTTTCTGATTGCTTGATAAGTCCCTCAAAATCAGCAATTACGAAAAACTTTTCCCCACTTTTTAACTCAAAATACATTTTTGGTAAATCCACGCCTCCACTTGGGAATTTGTCTTTATCAATCGCATAATAGCGAACCCACACATCGCCAAAGTCCCAAATCCCTCTGCCATGCCCACTTTTGGTGTCGAGTCCCCAAGGTCCCTGTACCTGAATCGCGCTACCATACCTGATGTCGCCTTTGCCGCGATAAGGCAGGCGGTGCGATGGGTCTAACTTGCTTGGATTGCCAATCGCCATTTCGTAAACGACCTTGTACGCGCGATTTTTGGCAAGGCGATTCCCATTGGGCAAAAAGGGATTGACATTGCCCGCCTTAGGAATAATGTCTGAGTCCACAATGCCGACCTCTCCCTTGCCCGACCACTTGGCGTAGCGGTACTCATGCGGGTCGAAGGGGGGCGAAACCTGAATATTGAAAAAACGGCAATACGGAAAATCGCCCTCGATGTGGAGTTTTGCGCCAAAAGGAGCATAAATGACTGGCGATAAAAGATACGTGCAATGTGGGTCTGGGAAGGCACCATAAAGTTTATTGAAGTCTATCTCGTGGGCGGGTCTTGTAACCCATTGTTGTTTTGGGTCTATATTTTCGTACTTTACCAACCTGATATTCTTGTACCTATCCGTTTCGTAGCCTTTGGGCAATAGGTTTTCAGGAATCACATCTGAGGCTTTGCCCTGATACCAAAGTTTGATGTATGCCTCTAAGTCATCAGACAGCTTTTGCGCGTCTTGGTTCAGACTTTCTGGATTTTGGAAAGGGTACTTAGGCACTTGCGGGAGGCAAGCAGCTAATCCCAAAAGAATGTATAAAAAAATAACGATAGTTTTCATATTGTAAAATAAAAAACATTGGTGGGGTTTATCAAATCCTACCAATGTTTTTTTATTGACATTCCTTTTTAATTACAAGTATCACAAAGCAATAAAACTTAATTTTAGTAAATAAACCTTGAATTTTTATTATTTTAGTAAATTCGCAAAATTTTTTTAACCGTTCAACACCATAGAACAAAAAACATTAGCTATTTGTACGGTTCGCTGTTGCGATTAATTCATAATTTATAATTCATAATTACTTAGCACTCATATTAAATTTAAACTCATAAATATTATGATACGTCCTGATGATAAAATTGCGGCATTAATTGATAGAGAAAAACACAGACAAATGAGTGGAATAGAACTCATTGCGTCAGAAAATTTTGTTTCCCCTTATGTACTCCAAGCCGCAGGAAGCGTACTAACCAATAAATATGCCGAGGGATTGCCCAGCAAGCGGTATTATGCGGGCTGCGAGGTGGTAGATGAGGTAGAAAGTTTGGCAATAGCGCGTGCAAAGGAGCTTTTTCGCGCAGACTGGGTAAACGTACAGCCTCACTCTGGCGCGCAGGCAAACGCGGCGGTGATGTTGGCAGTTTTAGAGGCGGGAGATAAAATTCTTGGTTTTGACCTCTCGCATGGCGGACACCTCACGCATGGCTCACCAGTAAACTTTTCAGGCAAATTGTATAAGCCGTCCTTCTATGGTGTAGAAAAAGAAACAGGCATGATTGACTACAACAAAGTTGAGGAAACTGCGATAAGGGAGCAACCAAAACTACTAATTTGTGGGGCTTCGGCGTATGCTCGCGACTGGGATTACGCCGCCTTGCGCCAGATAGCTGATAAGGTAGGTGCATTGCTTTTGGCAGATATTTCACACCCATCGGGCTTGATAGCCAGAGGCTTACTAAACGACCCCATGCGCCTCTGCCATATCGTTACTACCACCACCCACAAAACTTTGCGTGGACCCAGAGGCGGTATGATAATGATAGGCGAAGATTTTGAGAATCCTTTTGGCAAAACCAATCCCAAAGGCAAACTTCGCATGATGTCTGAATTGCTGGATTCGGGCGTATTCCCAGGCACACAAGGTGGACCCTTAGAACACATCATCGCTGCAAAAGCAGTTGCCTATCGCGAGGCACTTTCAGATGAATATATGCACTATATCTTGCAGGTAAAACAAAACGCTGACCTATTGGCAGATATGATGATAGAAAAAGGATACAAAATCATCTCTGATGGTACGGATAATCACCTCATGCTCATTGATTTACGCAACAAAGGCATCACAGGAAAAGAAGCAGAAGGCGCGCTGGTCAGGGCAGAAATTACAGTAAACAAAAATATGGTGCCTTTTGATGACAAATCGCCCATGGTTACTTCGGGGATTCGAATTGGTACGCCCGCCATCACCACGCGAGGACTAAAAGAAGAAGACATGAAACGCATCGCGCACCTCATAGACAAGGTAATCACGAATTATACCAGCGAAACCGTAATAGCACAAGTCAAAAATGAAGTAAACGACTGGATGAAAAACTTCCCATTGTTTGCTCAGGCTGGCGAAGCAGTTGCCGCTTAGATTCTCCTCCCAACTGTCGGCAACAGCTTTAGCTTTGACGACAGTTGGGTTAAAAACAAACTTCGGCAGCAGCTTCTCGCCCTGCCGACAGTTAAATGGAGGCAAGCAAATAATCAAAAATTTTGCAGATAATTTATTAAACTTTGCCAAAAAAGCTAACTTGCATCAAAGAAAATAGAAGTTTGAGCATAACCTCCATAACGCATCATTATTATAATGTTTGAAGGCATCAATAAAACCAAAGAAGAACTTTTAGAGGAAATTACATTTTTAAAAGGGAAAATACAGCAGTTGGAGCTGGCAAAGGAGTCATCTGATGATGAACCTCACGTATTTACCCTTCGCCAAATGTACCCCCCTAAGTCCAGCTTTGTCCCCAAAGAAGAGGAAAAAGACGATTTGATTTGCCTCCACGACCTCACAGGCAAGATTATCCGCGTCAATGATGAAACGGCGGAGATTTTTGATGCCTATGGCAAAGATGGGGCAGCCTACAACCTCAAAAACTTCCTTGCCCCTGATGTGCGCCACCAATTTACTGATTATTTAGATGAGGTCATTGCCAACAAAAAATCCGTTGGCAAGCTCAAAATCATAGACAAAGACGGAAATATACGCATCATCAAGTACCTGTCTTTTTTGCAGGAAAGTGAAAATCAAGCACCCTATATTCACTGCCAAGGCAAAGATATTACCAAAAGCAAGTACAAATACTTAGACACAAGCAACGAGTTTTACAAAAGCCTATACGAAAAAAATGTTTCGTGTATTCTCTTGTTAAGCCCCGACGGAACTGTGCTTGATGCAAACGAAACCGCACTTCAGCGTTTTCATTTTTCCAAAGAGGAAATCATTGGTACTGAGCTTATTAGCGTGCTTTTAGAAAATAGTATGCAGATGGGTTTTGATACCTTGCTCGACATCTTCCAAGAAGTTTGGCAAGGTAAAACCGCCAAAATAGTGTCAGAAAGTATAGAAGACGAGGAGGTGAACTTTGCCATGGAATTTTCTTTCAAAAAAATAAAATTCTATAGGCAAGACATGATACTTTGTTTTGCCGATGACATCACGCAGGCGCGCAACGACGAGCAAGAAATCATCTCTAAGTACAACGAATTGCGCGTCATCAAAGAAACAATCCGCTATGTATCAGGGCAATACAAGATTGCCGACGTACTGATGATGGCTCTGGAAAAACTCTATGAATTGGATTATATCAAGTCGGCGGGCTTTTACCAAACCAATAAAAACGGCTTAGTGGCGCGTTTGCGTTTTCACCTCAACATAGAACGTGAAATCTTAGAACGCATTACAGAAATAAATATTGAGGATTATTTACAACTGTTTTCTGAAAAACAACCCCTCGAAATCCCCGAAGGAACGCTGTATCCTGAGCAGATAGAGGCTTTGATGTTTATTCCCATTATCGTTGAAAATAAGGTAAATTACGTCTTACTTTTCAAATTAGACCCCGAAACCCATGACGGTTCGAGCCTCCTGCTTAACCTCTTGGGCGCAGAATTGAGTAGCTATCTCACGCAGACTCAGCTTAATAACAAGCTGGTTCAAAGTGAAAATCGCTTCCGAATCATTGCTGACAACTCGCCTTCCCTGCTCAGAATGAGCAATAGCAACAATGATTTTATCTTTTTTAGCCAACCTTGGTTTTTGTTTACAGGCAAAAGCAACGAACGTCAGCTTCGCGAAAGTTGGGCTGACTTGGTACACGAAGAAGACAGGCAGGCTATCAAATCCCTCTTGCGCGAGGAGTTTACAGAACGCAAAAGTTTCGAGGTCAATTACCGCTTGCGCCGCTCGGACAGTACCTATCGCTGGATGCTCGAAAACGGCACGCCCTATTATGACCAAGAAGGCGATTTCAAAGGATACATCTGCTCGGCAGTCGACGTTACTGACCGCCGACAAAAGGAACGCGAAAAAAGCCAAGAAGATGCCATCAAATATTCCAAAGAAAGACTCCAAAAGGCACTCAGTCAAGCAAATATCTTAGCAATTACGGTCGAAACCAATGGACTAATTTCATACTGTAACGAATATTTTTTCGAGAAAACAAGATGGCGACCCGAAGACGTTATCCACAAAGACCTTTTCAGTATTTTTGAGCCAGATGTAGATGACAATACCCAACTTTTTCACCTTGACGGATTCTTAAATACATTTGAGGGAAAACTGCATAGAGTTGATAATCAGTCTATTCATATTCGTTTTAACTCTATCGTTCTCAATGACCGCACAGGAAATATCGCCTCGCTAACCATTGTGGGCGAAGATGTAAGCGAGAAAGAAAAAGTACAGGAAGCCCTGCGTGAAAGCAATCTGCGCTTACAAGACTTGTTTAATAATGCCAATGACCTTATTCAAGTTACAGGAGCTAACGGAAAAATACTATTTGCAAACAGGGCTTGGAAACAAACACTGGGCTATACTGACGAAGAATTAGATGCCCTGAAAATCATGGATATTTTGCACCCTGATAGTGCCATAGAAACCTATCGAACTTTTGGCAAAGTAAAGAAAACAGGCGAAGTAAGTAGTGCTACGACCGCTTTGGTAGGCAAAAATGGGAAAAAAATAGATTTGGCAGGAAGATTTAGCTACGACGAAAAAGAAAATGAATTTCGGGCGTATTTATATAATATTACAGAAAAAATCAGAGGCGATAAGGCACAAACGCTTTACAACAAAATAGCAGAGCTAACTTTGAATAGTACAAATTTGGAAAGCCTCTATGATGGTTTTTACAATGCCTTGCGCCGCGTGATTGAGGTCGACAGCTTTGTGATAGCCCTCAAAGACAAATATGACGACAAAAAGATTTATTTCCCTTACCATATCAATTCCCAGTTTGCGCCCAAAGAGGGGATTCAGGGCATCAATTTTGTAAGCTATGCTGTTGTCAATTTTCAGCGACCTATTTTTATGTATGACAGCATCATTACGCAGATTATGCTCAAAAAGAAGCTCATACCCGATACCGTTGTCCCCAAAGTGTGGCTGGGCGTGCCACTCAAGCTGGGTGAAAAAATTATTGGCATGATTGTTTTGCAGTCTTTCAAAGATGCTAAGTTGTATAGTAAGAAGGACTTAACCTTACTTTCGTTTATTTCTGGTCAGCTTGCTATCGCCATCAAGCGCAGCCAAAACCAAGAAGAAATCAGCCAGCAAGCTGCTCGATTAAAAGCTATTTTTGACAGTGGTTCGCACCTGATGTGGACGGTAAACCGCCAAATGTTGGTTACACGTTTTAACCAAAAAGCCTCTGCCAACACCAACAAATCAGAGGAAAATACCATTGTGCCTTCGGACTTGGTGGGCTTTGACGAGGCAACTGACAAACTCAAACAAGGTGAATTTCTTTATTTTTGGTTGAACAAATACCGCAAAACTTTTGAAGGAAAACAACAACATTTTGAGAGCAAAATTATCAATGAATTTGGTGAAGAAATTTGGTATGAAGTTTTCCTAAATCCCATCAAAGTTGCTGGTATTGAAGGAATTGACGAAATTTCGGGCGTTGCCAATAACATTACTGCCAAGAAACGCTACGAACTGGCATTGGCAGAGGCAAAAGAGGTGGCGGAAAAATCGCTGGAAGTCAAAAAGAGTTTCCTCTCTAATATGAGCCACGAGATTCGCACGCCCATGAACGGGATTATTGGTATGATAGAACTGCTGGCGGACTCGTCCGTAGATGAGGAACAGCAAAGCTGGATTTCGACCATGCGAAAATCCTCTGAAACTTTGCTTAATATTTTGAATGATATTTTGGATTTGTCTAAGATTGAGGCAGGTAAAATGGAGCTTCGAAAAGCACCGATTTCCTTAAATGCCATCATAGATAAACTTTTTGCGCTTTTCACACAGCGCGCCCTATCAAAAGATATTGCTATGGTATATCACTTTGATAAACAAGTACCTATATTTATCAATGCCGACGAAACAAGGCTGTTGCAAATCCTTTCTAACCTCACCTCTAATGCCTTAAAGTTTACAGAACAGGGAGAAATTAACCTTCGCTTTACGCATTTGTCCCAAAAAGAAAAATTGCACAAAATAAAGGTCGAAGTGCAGGATTCGGGGATTGGTATTCCCCAAGAAAAGCTGGCAATTTTGTTCCAAGCGTTCAGCCAAGCCGATAATTCTTATACCAAATCTTATGGTGGCACTGGCTTGGGCTTGGTCATTTCTCAGGAACTTTGCAAGCTGATGAATGGAGAAATCGGTGTGGAATCTACGCTGGGCAAGGGCAGCACGTTTTGGTTTACCTTCGAAACCGAAGAATGTAAGGAAGAGGACGTGCCAAAAGAGGAAAGTATCATAGGCAGGCAAGGCGGCAATTTTATAGAGCGCGTCAATGTGATTGTCAAAATATTGGTCGTAGATGATAATTCCGTAAACCTAAAAGTTGCCAAAAGTATCCTCCAAAAATCAGGCTGTATCGTAGAAACGGCGCAAAGTGGACAGACAGCAATTAATTTGGTACAAAAAAATAATTATGACATTATTTTTATGGATATTCAAATGCCAATTATGAATGGCATTATGACCACAGAAAAAATCAAGGCGTTAGGCTTGCCGTATGTGCCGCCCATTATTGCAATGACGGCTTTCTCGATGCAAGAGGAACGCCAAAGTTTCTTAGATGCAGGCATGGACGACTACGTTTCTAAGCCTATCAAAGCCCAAATATTGATTAATAAAGTGAAAGAGTGGAGTCAAAAATTGGGCTTGGCACTCAAAGAAGAACTTACAGAGGAAGTACAAGCCGCAGAAAAGGACTTGCAGGCACGCACCGTCGTTACGGCAGCAAACCATTTGCACCAAGTAGCCATAGAAAATCACCAAGTGATGTTGATTGTAAACAAAGAAGTAGCTGACCAGCTTCGCAAATATGGTGATGACGAAATGATTGAAGCTACCTACCAAGAGTTTGAGGAGGAAACCACCAATATTATTTCTGAACTTACAGAAACTATTGCTAATCAGCATATTAAAGAGGCGATGGGTTGCGCTCATACCATCAAAGGAAGCGCAGGAACGCTGGGGATTGACCGACTGTCTGCCCATGCTGCCAAGATGGAAAAAGATTTCAAAAATGATTTTACTGATGATGCCCACAAAGATTTGGCACTTTTGCTCGAACTTTTTGAGGAATTTAAGGCAAATTATAAAAAAATATTAGGAATAGCTCAATAAGAAAGCAACCTATTGCGATACTCTGACAATTTTTGTGGAAAGTTCCCCCCGCTAAAGCGAGGGGTTAGATTAACCCCTCGCTTTAGCGGGGGGAACTCGTAGAAACTCAGTCTGCCACAAAAATTGTCAGACAACCCCTATTGCTTGATAAGGCTTTGTGTATTTATTATCACGCTAACTCTCTCAAATCCACAGGAATCACCGTAGAAACGCCTTGTTCGAGCATGGTAACGCCATAAATTACGTCAGTCGTTGCCATCGTGCGCTTGTTGTGCGTAACGATAATAAACTGCGAATAATCCGCAAAACGTTTGATGATGTTGTTGAACTTGTCAATGTTGGCATCATCAAGCGGCGCATCGACTTCATCAAAAATACAAAAAGGGGCAGGACGCAAAAGGTAAATCGCAAAGAGCAAGGAAACCGCAGTCAGCGTTTTTTCCCCACCTGATAACTGATTGATAGTCAGCGGTCTTTTGCCTTTGGGTTTGGCAATAATATCGATGTCAGCTTCTAAGGGATTTGCGGGGTCAGAAAGTGTCAAATCGCAGGTATCCTCTTCTGTAAAAAGCGAACGAAAAACCTCTATGAAATTTGTCCTGATTTTTTGGAACGCTTCTGTAAAATGCTGTCTGGCAACGGTATCAATCTCAGAAATGGTCTGCATAAGTGAGTTTTTTGCTTGCAACAAATCTTCTTTCTGGCTGATAATGAAGTCATAACGTTGCTTAATTTCGTTGTAAGCCTCCATCGCGATTGGATTGATTTGACCTATTTTTTCCAAGCGTTCCTTTGCTTTTTTGACTTCTTCGCGCATATATTCTTCGGTCAAAGGGCTGATTTGCAATGCTGCACTTTGCATTATTTCCTCCAAATCCACCTCAAATTCTACTGACAAACGTTCCTTAACCGACGACATTTGCAAGCGACTTTCGTTCAATTTATGTTGTAATTCAGTGAGCAAAGTATCTGCAATTTCCTTGCTGCGACGCAACTCACGAATCAGTTTTTCTATCTCGACTACCTCACCTCTTGCTTGGTAATAGGCTCGTTCTGAATTTTTTACGCCGACTTCTATCGCCTCTTTTTCCTCATACAGCCCAAGCAAATAGTCGTCCTCATCTACTGTTAAAATGCTGTCTTTGAGTTGATTAATTTCTTTTGCAAACTGATTTAATTCCTGTGAAAAATCATTGATGCGTTTTTGTGTTCTTTCTAAGTCTAAACCCTTGTATTCCAGTTCTTTCAGGAAATTATCAGCCTTATTTTTGAGTTGGTAAAACTGAATATTTTGCTCGTTATAATAGATAGATTTTTGAGCAAGCAAATCATTTTGACGTATTAAAACTTGATTTTGCTCGTTTAGCTCGCCTTCCAACTTAGCCAATTTTTGTTGTGCTTCTCCCACAAGTGGCTCATTATCAGCAATTTCATCTTTCAATGCCAATAATTGCTCGCGCATGGCTTCAGTGCGTTGTTTTTCTCGGTTTACCTGTTCGTATTGCTGTTCCTGACGAATATGCGCTGCAGCTATCGCCTGTTGCAGTTTGCCAATTTCATTTTGCTGTTTTATAATTGATTCATTATGAGAGGATTCCTTGAGTTTTTGCAGGTGATATACCTTCCTTTCTATACTTTGTTCGTATTGTGAAAATTGAATTTTTAATGCCTCGATTTCCTTACTCAGGTTTTCCAAATTCTTGACCCTACCAATCCGTTTGCCTTCAAAAAGCCCCACAGAACCACCTGAAATGCTGTATTTTCTGCGAATGATTTTGCCGTTGAGGGTGATGAAAATACTGCTTGCTTCCCCCTTACCACCTCCAAAGGAAATAAAAGTATTCTCCCCCTTTGGAGGGGGCTGGGGGGAGGTTATATTCACTACATACACATTTTCCAAGAGCAAACTCATCAGTGGAAAATACTTATCTTCACATACTATCAGGCGGATGGCAGGAACTATATCTTCTTCATTTTCAGCATTTAAAGCATATAAAATCTTGGAAGGGTGATTGCTAAAAATAGTTGCTGCATCTTTGAGTACGAAAAAATTTGCCTTCCCCTGAGATGCCTCACTAAGCAGATTGACCGCTTGGAAAGCGTGTTCTTCTGTTTCGACAATAAAATAATTTAGGCGAGATTGAAGGAAATTTTCTATCGCAATTTTGTACTTTTCCGCGCAGGTAAAAATATCAGAAAGGAAAGGTGCGGTCTTGATAAAAGTAGCATTTTGTTTCAAAAACTTTACTCCTTCAGGGAAGCCTTCGAAGTTGTCTATCAAGGATTTAGTAAGATTATACTCATTTTGTAGGGCATCTAACTTGCGACTTGCTTTGGCATATTCTTCTCTTATTCCTTCTATTTCTGCTTGTAAATCAATGATTTGTGTTTTTAATTCATCTTCATTTTGAATTGTATTTTTTAACTCATTTTCTTTTTCTGCTATTTCCTCTTTTAATGTTACTATTTCCTCCGTAAATCTGTCAATGTTTTCTTGGAAAAGATTACCTCCAGAAAAATTTTTTTCTAAATCTATTCGCAAGCTGTTGTACTGCATCTGCTTGATTTCTAATGATTTTTTTACCTGAAAAACACTTTCTTGTGTGCTTTTTATCTCCAAATTGAGCTTGCTTACTTCGTGTTGGATTTCCTGAACATTCTGTTTTTGCTTGTCATAATCTTGCTTCAAGTTAGCCAACTGTATCTGTGCCTCTGCCAGTTGCCTGTTTGCAGATTTTTCTTCTTGGTCGAGTTGTGTTATCTGAAATTGTACTTTTTCAATATTTTCTTTTTCGGAAACAATTTGTAAATTTATACTTTGCTGTCTGTCCTCCAAGTATTTTAATCTTTCGGATTTGATTTTTTTCTCACTCTCGTACTGGCGAATCCGATTGACGTGTTCGTGGAGATTTTTCTGTTTGCTGGCAAATAATTTTTCCTTGTTGATTATCTCGAACTGCAAACTTTCTATGGTAGCTTCTTTGGTTTCGATTTGTGTTTGCTGTGCCAATTTTTTATCACTTTCCTGCGTAATTTGCTGATTTAGTGCGATTAACTTTTCGCTTTGGTGTGAAACTGTTTTTTTGGCAAGCTCGACGCTTAGGCTTTTGTACTCGTCTTTGGTTTTGAAATAGCGTTCTGCCTGTTTTGCTTGTTTTTCAAGCGTTTTGAGGTTTTTGTCTATCTCGAAAAGCAAGTCTTCCACGCGTTCTAAGTCCAAATCTGCCTCGCCCAGTTTTTTCATGGTTTCCTTTTTTCTGACCTTGAATTTAGAGATTCCTGCGGCTTCCTCGAATAAATTTCTGCGTTCTCCATGCGTATCATTCAGGATTTCGTCGACCATTTTTAGCTCAATAATCGAGTAGCTATCTGCGCCTATCCCTGTGTCTAAGAGCAAGTTAGTGATGTCTTTGAGGCGGCAAGTTACGCCATTGAGCATGTACTCGCCCTCACCTGCGCGATAGTAGCGGCGCGTTACGACCACTTCGGAAAAGGAGTTAAAATTACTTGTTTGCCCCACCCCTAAACCCTCCCCTTCTGGGAGGGAGTTCTTAGATTTTTTGCTGTTTTCAATGCCTTCACTGATTATTTTCGCCTCATCTACTTCCTCCCCAGAGGAGAGGACATTTTTATATCGATTATTAAAAGTCAGTGAAACCTCTGCCATTTGGAGTGGTTTGCGGTTTTTTGTCCCATTGAAAATGATATTTTCCATCTTGTCGGAGCGCAGACTTTTGGTGCTTTGCTCACCCAATACCCAGCGAATCGCGTCCACCACGTTGGACTTGCCGCAGCCGTTGGGACCTACAATGCCCGTTACGCCTTCCTCAAAGTGAATCGTTACCTTGTCGCCAAAACTTTTGAAGCCTCTGATTTCTAATTTACTTAATTGCATTTTTTTACGTAGAAAATTGTTGGTATTAATTGTTTTTTAGAAATTCAATCATTCAAACAATCTGAGCAACAAAATTACGCTTGTTTTTGGAGAAAAGGCTTTGTGAAGGTAGGAAAGTTGTTAAAACTGAATCTAACTTGTGTATGTATTTCAAAGGGAAAAGATTTTGTACTCCATTTTTTGAAAAATAGGTGATAGGTTGTTTTGTTTCTTATCACCTATTTTCTTTGTTTTAGGGCTTTTAGCTTACTCTATCTATGATTTTTCCGCTTTCTTTTTCTTTCAAAATGGTTTTGGTGCGTCCGTCGGGCAGTTTTTCCTCTTTGACCAAATAGTGGTTTGCATCATATTCTATCAAGATTCTTTCTTCGATAATGTCCGTTCTGCCGCGCCAAATTTCCAGTTCTATATTTTCCCACTTTTTGGATTTGGCAGATTTGTAGCAAGCGTCTATGATGGCGTTCACAATGTAACCATCATAAAATGACTCCATTGGGGTTTTGCCTTGCTCGATGCCGTCAAACATATCGGTAAACATATGGTTGTAGCCCAGTGTATTCACTTCGTCGCCTACGGGGAAAAGCCAACCTTTGGTAGATTCGGCTTTTTCGGCAACATAATCGCCCATACCTACGGCGGTATATACCTCAAAACCAGTGCGTAAGAAGTGGTCAATGCGTACCACGCCTTCACTTCCGCTTACCTCGTCGCGTAAGTCCATGCCTCCACGAAAACTCCAACTCACCTCGAACTGAGCAATCGCACCGTTAGCGTATTTGACTAAGCCAATGGCGTGGTCTTCTGCCTCAATGGGTTTGACTTGCGTGGCTGTCCAGCACATAGCCTCAATAGGCATTACGTCCTTTCCAATGTAGTTACGAGCTATTTCTATGCAGTGGCAACCCAAATCGACCATGGCTCCGCCGCCTGAAATCTTTGCGTTCCAAAACCAATCACTGTGCGGACCTGGGTGAGTTTCGCGCGAGCGCACCCAAAGTATTTTGCCAAGTGCGCCTGCCTGTATCGTTTCCAACGCCTTCAACGTTTTGGGGGTGTAAGCCAAATCTTCGAGGTAGCCATGGAAAACGCCCGCTTCCTCTACCATTTGCAACATTTGCTTTGCTTCTTCGGCGGTTCGTCCCAGAGGTTTGGTGCAGAGAACGGCTTTTTTTGCTTGGGCGCATAGCCTTACCGCTTCCAAGTGCATATCATTGGGCAAGCCAATCACAACCGTATCAGTTTCGGGGTCATTGATGGCATCTTCCATGCTTGTCGTGTGGCGTGCTATTCCATATTCTTCTGCCACCTTTCTGCCGCGTTCTTCGCTTCTCGAATAGATGGTGCAGACCTTATCGCGACTTCTCTGCCCATGAATCGCCATGGTATAAAACACGCCTATCAAGCCTGTGCCGAGCATTGTAATTTTTCTCATTTTCAGTATTATGTTTTTAAAAGATTCAATTACAGATTTTTAACTTCAAAATTGGTTATTAAAATGTAAAGTATAAAAATGTTGGCATAAGGAAAAGAAAATGCGTGATAAAATTATTGGGGTTTGCAAATATTTAAAGCAGTGTATTATGTTTTCAAACTATTACTTTGATAGCTCATTTACTTATAGCTTCCAATACTTTTTTTACCAAATCGTCCAAACTTTTGCCGTCTATCCATCTCGCCACTACGACTAATTCGTTTTCCGAATCTACATAAACCATGTTTGTTCCGTTGCCGATATGAGCAAACGCCTTTTCAGGTGCGCTGGGGAGATATTTTTTGTCTGTATTCAAAAAATAATTCATGTAGCCGTAGCTCAGTTGGGCGGGCGTGGGCGTAGTCGCCTGTCCAATCCATTTTTCTGAAAGGAGGGATTTGCCGTTCCAATTCCCCTTGTGCATAGAAAGCAAGCCAAAACGCGCCATGTCATACGCGTTGATAAATAAACCGCCGCCCCAGTGTCCGCCACCGCTTACAGACTGCACGATTTGACCGTCCAAGACAATCCAAGCATTCCTGTAACCTGTCCATCTCCAAGCCGAAGAAGCCCCAATTTCGTCCATAATATAGGTTTTTAGCACCTGTGGCAGTGGTTTTCGCCACACACTCGTTGCCGCTAATGCCAGCACGTTTACCCGCACATCATTGTATTCATAGACGCTTCCTGCGGGGTTACGCTTGCGATTGTACCATTCTTCGGGTTTATCGCTGGGGCGGTCTGCCCAGTCAGGTTTTCCCCAAAGCGTGCCTTCCCAGTCGCTTGTTTGGCGGAGCAGATTGTCCCAAGTAATCGTCTTATTATGCGGCGTATCAAAGAGTTGCAAAAGTTGTGGCTTCCCTATCAGCTCGGCGGGGTGAAGCAAGGGTTCGCCGTAAATCTCAATCGGAGGAATGTAGTGAGCTACGGTATCGTTTACACTGACAATCAAGCCTTTATCCACCGCCAAACCTACCACAGTAGAGAGCAGACTCTTGGTTACGCTGTGTGCCATGTCGTTGCGCCAAACCTCACCCCACTTCGCGACCACATAACCTTTGTAGATAATCAGACCTGTGGGCGCACCTCGTTCCGCAAACGCACCAATCCCAACACCAAAAGGCTCTTTGCCAAATGTCTGATAATGATTGATTTCCATATTGCGCGGATTCTTTGTTTCGCTGGCTATTGCCAGAGCTACTGCTTCCTGAATCTTGCTGGCGTTCATCCCTAAATCCGTAGGTAATTTTTCCTCCCAGCTTTGGGCTGGAGGGAAATAAGGCTTCGGAGCAGTTGTTTTTTTGCTTTTTTGAGCAAAGACAGGCGATAACAAAAAGAAAATGAGTACAATAAAGGACAGTTGTTTTTTCATATTTTTTATTTTTTTCAAAACTAAGCCAATGGAATCGTAAAATAAAATCTTGTTCCCTTCCCCACTTCGCTTTCTACGGCTATTTTTCCCCCATTTTGCTCGACAAAATCCTTGCACAGTAGCAATCCCAAGCCTGTTCCTTTCTCGCCCGCAGTGCCTTGGGTGGTGAAATGAGTGCTTATTTCAAATAGTTTTTGCAACTGCGCTGCACTCATGCCCATACCTGTATCTGCCACGCTTACTTGCGCTTCCTTGTCATTGATTTTTAAACCTTCTACGGTGATTTTACCATTTGGAGGGGTAAATTTGATGGCATTGGACAGCAGATTGCGAATTACAGTGCTAACTTGGTTCGCATCAGCAGAGATTTTCAAACTTTCAGGCAAAACTACATTCAAGGCTATATTTTTTTCATGTGCGATAGGACTTAGCAATGTAATATTGGTAGCGATGCTTTCTGTGAGTTCAAAGACTGAAACCTCCATTTTTTGTCCACTATTTTGATTTCTTGCCCATTGGAGCAGGTTTTGTAAGATAGTATCCACTCCTTTGAGCTGCGCCGAAATATCTTGTTTTATCATTATCAACTCCTCTTTGGTAAACGTATCTGGGTCTAAAATACCCAAAACGCCCTGCAAAGCCGCCATTGGGCTTCGCAAATCATGCCCAATGATGGAAAAAATTTTGTCTTTTTGCTTATTGAGTTCTTGTAGTTTTTCTGCTTGCTCTTCTATTTTTATTTTTTTGAGTTCAATTCTATTGAATGCCTCTGACAAATTATTAGCACTAACGATTAACTCTTCTTTTTGTGTTGCCAGTTCTTCTTTTTGTTCGTTGATTTCCTTGTTTTTGGCTTCCAGCAAAATGTTTTTCTGTCTTGCATTTTTGCGTCCATTATAAACATTAATGGTAAAAACCAATCCCAAAATAGAAATTGCCACCAGAGAGGCAATAATAATTTGCTGATTTTGACTGGATTGTAGGTGTAACTTTTTGAGTAGCTCGATTTCTAATTCTTTCTTTTGGGCTTCATACACCAACTGTTGCCCCATGATTTTGGTAATATTTTTTTCATTTAATACACTATCACGATACAAAACCATTTGTTTTTGGGCATTGAAGGCGGGTTCGTAGCTTCCTTGCTGGAAATAAATCTCAGATAACAGTTCATAAATATCTCTCAGAATAGGCTTCAGGCTGTTTTTTTGTGCTATTTCCAAACCTTTTAGCGCGTAAACTTGTGCTTCACTTGCCTTTTTTTGTTTCAAAAACAATTCTGCGAATAGCTTATAGTTACTTGCCTGTCCGCGTTTTTCTTCCAAACTCGCATAGAGGACATCATTAGAGGCAAGATAATAATAGGCTGAATCATAGTTGCCCATTGCCGTATAAACTGCCCCAAGATTGCGAAAATTAGTAACTTTGTCAATATCTCTGGGTTTGGTTTGGTAGGTGTTTAGTGCTTTATGGTAATAATCAATGGCTTCGGGATAGTTTTTGAGTTTGAAATAAGCATCTCCCAAATTGTTGTAGTTTACTGCCATTCTGCCTTTGTTATTGATTTCCGTTTGCTTTTGGACAGCTTCTTTGTATAGTTTTATTGCTTCTTCGTAATTTTCAGCGGCATTTTTGACCAAGCCCAAATTCCCAATCGTATTGGCAATCCCCTGCTTATGCGCTATTTTTTCGTACAGACTCAGTGCCATATAAAACTGCTCGGAGGCTTCGGAAAGATTGCCCAACTGCCAGTGTGCCAGCCCAACTTGGCGATGAGATTCCGCGATTTGTTGTGTAGATTTCCCTACTTCTGCTGCTGCTAAGGCTTTTTTGGCATAGTCAAAAGCCTTGTCTGCTGATGAATACAGATACATAGAAGCCAACTGAATATATGTAGCTGATTTTAAGCTATCTGCCTGCCCCAAAGCCAGCTGCTGCAAACTATCTACGACCTGCTTAGACTGACCACAACAGCTAAAAATACTCAGGAAAAATACGGTAAAACACGTAAAAAAATATTTGAAAGTCATCATAGATTGGTTCGATTGAATTATAATAGCACATAGCAACATTAAAAGTAGGTAAAAAACATTATAGTCTAATAAAAAAGCATAATAATTTTCAAATTTGTTTATTGCAAAATTTGTGATTGCTTGTGATTTCAACTGACAGAATACTATCAAAATTTTGAGGTGGAAAAGAAATTTAGTTAAAAATTATTTAATTTCTGCTGAAAGAACAGCATTAATAGTAGAGATTGATAATGAGATAGTTACATTTGAAAAACAGAAAAAATATAATTTTTAATACATTATTTACAAAATTTAACAGTTTTCTATTGCATTTTTATTTTCCATGCCTTATATTTGTATCAAGTTTTTAGGTGGATGCAATAGTAAGGAAACGCATGGGCTTAAATATTTCCAGCTATGACCTGCGTTTCCATTTACATTTTTTAAATAAATAGCTTAATAACTTATTCTTTTCTTACTACTTAGTATTCCTGTCTTTTCTTTATTTTGTAGGTAATTTTTTTAGTCTAATCTTATTTTATCTAATCTTATTTTATAGGTTGTCTTTACTTTATTTGCAAAATCTATCCAAATTGAGGATAATCAAAGTAAATACAATATTCTGAAAATAAACTCTTTACACAGTATTTTTTGTCAGTAATCTGTTATTTATTTCTTATTTTTTTTACTACCTTTGCTGTTCAAAACTTACCCAAGCGCATGGAATTATACGGAAAGATTTTATTGATAGCAATGCCTATCTTTTTGGTGGCAGTCTTACTGGAAAAATGGTACGGCTGGTACAAGGGCATGGATACCTACCGCAATATGGACATGATTTCGAGTCTTAGTTCAGGCATCACCAATGTAGTAAAGGACGTATTGGGCTTGAGTGTTTCTATACTTACCTATAAAATAATGGTAGAAAAATTAGCCATTTTTCATATCGAATCTACGGTGTTCTTGGTCATCATAGCGTTCATAGTGCTTGACTTTAATGGTTATTGGACGCATAGAATTTCACATCAAATCAATTTTTTTTGGAACAAACACGCCATTCATCACAGTAGCGAAGATTTTAACTTAGCCTGTGCCTTGCGCCAGAGCATTTCTTCTTTTGTGAACCTGTTTACTTTCTTTTTGCTCCCCGCGGCTATTTGTGGCGTGCCTACCACAATCATTGCCATAGTTGCTCCTGTCCATCTTTTTGCCCAGTTTTGGTATCATACCCAGCACATTAGCAAGATGGGTTTTTTGGAAAAAATCATTGTTACGCCTTCGCACCATCGCGTACACCACGCCATCAATCCTGAATATTTGGACAGGAATCATGGACAAATTTTTATTATTTGGGACAAACTTTTTGGTACTTTCCAAGAAGAACTACCCAATGTGTCTCCTGTTTACGGTATTACGCGTCCCGTAGAAACTTGGAATCCCATCAGAATCAACTTCTTACACCTTTGGCTACTTGTCCAAGACGCTTGGCGCACCCGCAATATTTGGGACAAGTTTCGCGTGTGGTTCATGCCTACAGGCTGGCGACCTGCTGACGTGGAGAGCCAATATCCCGTCAAAAAAATAGAAAATGTCTATGATTATCAAAAATATGAACCGCTAAGTTCCTCATTGTTAAACACTTGGGC
Organism: Cytophagales bacterium; assembly: GCA_013298985.1. Lineage (GTDB taxonomy): Bacteria > Bacteroidota > Bacteroidia > Cytophagales > Thermoflexibacteraceae > Thermoflexibacter. The sequence continues at coordinate 12,792 of JAAFJS010000007.1, read as the reverse complement.
TTGGGTACAGTTTGCTTCCATCACCTTATTGATGTTTTATTTTTTTGCAAACTTAGGCAGTATTGGTACGCCCAATATTTTTATTTATGGAGGATTTATTTTTCTTTCAGTTTACAGTTATACTGAGTTGATGGACAGAAACCCCTTTGCACTGGCTTGGGAAACGATAAAAAATATAGGAGGCATTTGTTTTATTTTCTACACAGGTGATTGGTTTGGCATGAGCAAGGTATTTGGCTTGGGTTATTATTTGATAGTGTCTTATTTTGTGCTTTCCACATTAGTTACTGCTTATTTTGTATTTTTTGAGATTCGCAAACCCTACAAAGCCACTGACAAGCTGGCTTGGTGAAAATTTGTAAATAAAATATTGAGTAATAATATTGATTTTTGCATATCACCCAAAATGAAAAGATGCAAGGACTTCTTGTAAAAGTCAAAAAGTCCTTGGCATTTCCTAATTATTCATTTACAAAAGTTTGGTCAATGCTTATCTTGTTTGTCTTTCTCCAAAAACCAGCCTTGATAAAATTAGTTTTGCAATCATTTAATAATCAAATATTTACAACCTTAAAATTCTTCTATTTTATTTTGATTTTTTCTCTCAATCCTTTGTAAACTTCATCTTTTTTCTTATCTTTGTGGGTTAAAAAAATTATCAAAAAATTGATAATTTCGTTATTTAGCAATTATTTCAGCAATGTAGAGAGTGAAGATTATTTTTTATTTAAGTTATTTAAAATCAATTAAATATAAAAGCCATAATTCCTCACTCAAAACTCATAACTCAATACAATTTCCATGGAAAATATCATTCCGATTAACATAGAGGAAGAAATGAGAACCGCCTACATCGATTATTCGATGTCGGTGATAGTATCAAGGGCTTTGCCTGATGTGCGCGACGGTCTAAAACCCGTTCACCGTCGTATCCTTTATGCAATGTCTGATTTGGGCTTAAGTTCTAACAAGCCGTACAAGAAATCTGCCCGTATTGTGGGCGAGGTGTTGGGTAAGTATCACCCCCATGGCGATACGGCGGTGTATGATGCGATGGTGCGTATGGCGCAGGCATGGTCTATGCGCTACGAACTCGTGGACGGGCAGGGTAACTTTGGCTCTGTAGACGGCGATAATCCTGCCGCAATGCGTTATACCGAAGCTCGTCTGAGGAGAATGGCGGAAGAATTGCTCGCCGACCTCAACAAAAATACAGTGGATTTCCAATCCAACTTTGACGATTCTTTAGAAGAACCCAGTGTTCTCCCTGGCAAAATCCCCAATTTATTGGTCAATGGTACTTCTGGTATTGCCGTAGGTATGGCGACCAACATGGCTCCTCACAATCTCAGAGAGGTCGTAGATGGTATTATTGCGTACATTAATAACCCCGAAATCACGATTTTAGAGTTGATGGACTACATCAAAGCCCCTGATTTCCCTACGGGTGGTACTATTTACGGCATCAACGGCATCAAAAATGCCTTTGCCACAGGTCGCGGACGCGTAGTGATTCGTGCCGTAACTACGGTAGAAGATATGGGCAAAGACCGCCAACAAATTGTAGTTACGGAACTGCCCTATCAGGTCAATAAGTCAAAATTGATTCAACACACTGCCGATTTGGTAAACGATAAATCCTTAGAAGGCATCTCAGCGATTCGCGACGAATCTGACCGCGACGGTACGCGTGTGGTTTACGAACTCAAACGCGATGCCATTACCAATGTGGTGTTGAATAATTTATACAAGCATACAGACCTCCAAGTGGCTTTCAGCGTAAACAATGTTGCCTTAGTCAAAGGCAGACCTATGACGCTGAATTTGAAGGAGTTAATCAAATATTATGTAGAGCATAGACATGAGGTAGTCATTCGCCGCACCAGATTTGAACTCAGTGAGGCAGAAAAGCGCGCACACATTTTGGAAGGTTTATTGAAGGCGTTGGACATTATAGACCAGATTATTTCCTTGATTCGTAGCTCTAATGACCCAGAAATAGCACGCGTAGGGTTGGTTGAGCAGTTTGCTTTTTCAGAAATCCAAGCAAGGGCAATTTTGGAAATGCGCTTACAACGATTGACAGGGCTGGAACGTGAAAAACTCCAACATGAATATGATGAACTCATCAAAACGATAGCTTACCTGCGAGAAATCTTGGCAAACGAAACTTTGCGAATGGACATCATCAAAGGCGAATTGGCAGACATCAGAGAACGATTTGGCGATTCGCGCAGAACCCAAATAGAACTGGGTGGAGATGAGGACATTACCTACGAGGACATGATTGCCGAAGAGGAAATGGTTATTGCGATTTCGCATCAGGGCTACATTAAGCGCACTTCGCTGACCGAATATCGCACGCAAGGGCGCGGCGGTGTAGGCTCTCGCGGGGCAGCAAGTAAGGACAATGATTTTACGGAACACCTTTTTATCGCTTCTACGCACAGTTATTTGCTCATTTTCACACAGTCAGGCAAGCTATTCTGGCTCAAAGCATACAATGTTCCCGAAGGTAGCAAAACTGCCAAAGGTCGCCCACTACAAAACCTGATTCAGATAGAAAAAGACGATAAAGTAAAGGCGGTGGTCAGTGTCAGAAACTTAGAAGACAAGGACTACATAAACAATAACTACTTGATAATGTGTACTACGCAAGGCACTATCAAGAAAACAACCTTAGAGGCTTATTCTCGCCCTCGCGCCAACGGTATCAATGCCATCACAGTTCACGAAGGCGATATGCTCTTAGATGTGCGCCTCACCAGTGGCACTGACGAAATCATTTTGGCAACCAAAACAGGTATGGCGGTTCGCTTTAACGAGAGCAAAGTTCGCCCAATGGGTCGCACTGCCGCAGGTGTTCGTGGCATTTCCATTGATACTGAAAATAACAAGGTGGTGGGCATGGTCGTGATTAGTAACCTCGAAACGCAACTGTTGGTGATTTCAGAAAAAGGCTACGGTAAACGTTCTGATATTGAGGATTTTAGACTAACCAATAGAGGTGCAAAAGGCGTAAAGGCACTCAATGTTACCGAAAAAACAGGTAATTTGGTTTGTATCATGGAAGTCAAAGACACTGACCAGCTGATGATTATGACAGAAGTAGGCATTACCATTCGCTTCCTCATTGCCCAGTTGCGCGTGATGGGCAGGAATACGCAAGGTGTACGCGTGATAAAACTCAATGAAGATGACGCTATTTCTTCTATTGCGAAAATAGAAGTGATGGAAGGCGAAGTAGTAGAAGCCATTGATGGTGAGGTAGTTGCAGAAGTTATCAATAGTGTAGATACAGAAAGTACCACTGACGAGCAGGACTTCCCTGCACCAAGCACCAATGGAATAGACCATTAAAAGAAAGTCAATACAAACAAAAAATCCGAGCCTAAAACTCGGATTTTTTTGTTTTAAAGAATAGACTTCTTGCAAAAGTGTTTTTTATCTTCCTCACCCTAAGTCCCTCTCCTTTTGAGAGGGAAAAATTGCTACTTTCACAAGGAGTTTACTTTATGATGATTTTTTTACTGTAAACGCCTTGTTCGGTTTGGAGTTGAATTAAATACATTCCTGAATTTAAGCTCTTTTCCTCAAAGGTTTTTTGATAAATGCCATTGAATTTTGATTGACTTTCTTGGTATTGGATTTTGCCTGCCAAGTCATAAATCAAGATTTGCAAACTGCCTTTGCTTACTTTTTTCTCTTCCAAAGAAATGGTAAATGTGCCTTCGCTTGGGTTTGGATAGATACTGAGCAAGCTATTCAAAGATTCGTCTTCTGTGCCAAGAACAATGGAAGGGCGCAACTCTACAGTATTGGAAAATGTACTTCTTACATCATTGGTAGCAATAACAATCACCCTGAAGAAATAGTTAGTGGCGTTTTTCAAGCCTGTTACTACAAATTTATTATCTGTGGTAGTTCCTAATAGCTGCTGAGGTTGCCCCAAAGCATAACCATAAATTTCGTAGCTTCCTGCATAAAAGAGGCTTTCCCAAGAGAGTGTTACGCTTTGGCTTCCTGCCTTGCCTGTAATCATAGGAGGCAGAACGGGCGTGATACTTCCTGTCAGATTCACCACAAATGGACTTTGAGAAGCTACTGGTGAGTTACTGATGATGTTTAGTTTGCCTGTTTGGTTTCCAAGACCTGTTAATACAACAGGAATATTGACTGATGCGCCGCCTGCAATCGTGATAGGTGCAGCCACTCCAAGCGCAAATCCTCCACTAATGGTAAAACCAGAAATAGTGATAGCATTTATATCATCATTGAATGCTCTCAGGTTTTTGGTAATGGGCGTACCTTCTAAGGTGCTGCCTACATTGAAAGCAGTACCATTATTGGTGATAAGCGTCGTTCCATCAAATACTTTGATGCCTTCCTGCTCGGCTGTAATGGGTGTAGATACCAATAAATTTTGAGGAATGGCAGGATTAAAGGCATTTGTCAGAATGACAATTTGAGCATTAGCGATATTTGCATCGAAGTCTGTACCATCAAAAGCCAAGGTAATTTCGGCGGTAGCATTATCAATTCTTCTGACAGATTTGATGCTTGTGCCTATTGGGTAGTTTGTTAGCCCAAAATTAACGGCCGAAAGCGTATTTGCCCAGTTTGTGCTTGCACAGCCACCTGTTTTGAGGGTAACTGTTGCGTTATTGAGTGTTGATTCTGCTAAGGGTGCTGAAAACGTGGAAGTAATTGCAGAAAAGATAGTAATAGCACCAAAAGTTGCTGTTTGGTAAGTACCTGCGGGGACGGTATTTGTGCCATTTGAAATAAGTCCGATTAAGTTTGCGGCATTGCCCACAGCCAGTGTACCTCCATTGGTGATGGAAATAGGTGCGCCTGCGGTAGTTTGAATACTATTGCCACTTACTGCACCACTTATGACTAAGTTGTAAGAAGGAGGAACGCAAATGTCAATCCTTCCGCCATTGGTGGATTGGATAAAACGATTATTGCCAATATTAATATTTCCACGTCTTGAAAGTAGGGAAATATCTTTGGGGTTAATTAAAGAGAAAGTTGTGTTAATTGCACTTGCCAGACCACGACTTTCTCCTATGATATTAATTTTTCCACTCACAGACTCCAAGGGAGATAAGATTTCTACAGCTCTGGAGAGCGTACCTACAGTGCTTTTGCTTAGACCAGTGATGTTAATATCACCTGAATTGGTACGCAAAGTAGTAGTTGGCGAGAAAACGGCTAAGGCAAGGCTATTGGCATTACTTTCACCTGTTACACTGATAGAGCCTGTTCCTGTAACATTCACAAGTCCTTGTATATCTACTCCAATCGCATTTACATAGGTATTATTTGTACTTTTGCCTGTACCTTTGATATTAATATTACCATTAACGGTAGAAATATTAGCAATAGGGAAAATTAAGGTTGCTCGCGCATTGGCGTTATTTTCTCCCTCTATGGAAATAGTGCCATTGCCACCAGTGCTAATTATCCCATTTGTTTCTACGCCATAAGGAACAGTAGAGTTTGTAATAACATTGTTATTGATTCCTTTGATAAAGAAAGAACCACTTGTAGAGATGATATTGCTAAGTAATGAGGCACCAGGAAATTCACTTTCAGATTCACCTGTGATGGTTACATTACCGCTTCCTGTGGTGATAGGATTGCGAATATCTACCCCTCTGCTACTTCCTACTGTGCTTTTTGCTTTACCAGAGATTTCCACATTTCCACTTGTGGTAGTAAGATTTCCATTTGTCCATATAAATACAGGAGGAACTCCACCATTATTTTCTCCTATAATTGTAATTTTTCCTGCCCCTGTATTGATTGGTTGTTGAATTTCTACGCCAATAGGGAGTTCAGTAGAAGGATTGCTAATTGGATTGGTTGCTTTTCCATTCAAGGTTACACCTCCTCCACTGGTAGTGATGGTATTGAATGTAGCAATTGCTGGAAAAAAACTTCCACTCTCCCCATTAAGAATTACATTACCAGTCCCTGTAAGGATAGCAGTGAATATTTCTATACCTCTGCCAAATCCTGTAGTGGCTTTTAATTTACCTGTCATTTCTATATTGCCGCTTGTAGTAGTGAGTGTATTTTGGATTGAAACTGCGCTACTGATTCCATTGCTTTCGCCTGTGATGGTGATTTTTCCTGTGGCTGCATTGATAGGTTGTGAAATTAAAACGCCAAATGTATTTGTCTGGGTAGCATCACTGCTTTTTGCTATACCTGTAATGCTAATATCTCCATTGGTAGTAGTTAAACTCCCACTTGTAGAGGTAATGACTGCTTGTCCATTGCCATTGCTTTCGCCAATAATAGTAATCGTGCCATTACCACCAGTGCTTACGGGTTGCTGTACTTCTACCCCAAAAGGAGAGTTGAGAGATGTGGTACTTTTATTGATGCCGCCTAATTCTATTGACCCGCTTGTGGAAGTAACAGAGGCAAAAACACCCAGACCTGGAAAGCTATTTGAACTTTCTCCATTCAGTTTGATATTTCCACTGCCTGTGGTAATGGGTATTGATACATTTATCCCCCTTGCCCCACCAGTCGTTGCCTTTGCGTTACCTGTAACTTCTATATTTCCGCTTGTCGTGGTAAGTGTACTTTGGATTATGGTTGCATCAGAAACTCCATTACTTTCTCCTGTAATCGTAATCTTTCCTGCGCCTGAGTTGATAGCATTATTAATGAGTGCGCCACTTCCACCAGTAGTATTCTTGGCTACACCATTGAGGGTAATATCGCCACCAGTAGTAGTGAGGGTGCTATTGATGATGATAGCATTGGTCAAACTATTGCTTTCGCCTGTAATGGTGATTTTTTTTGCGCCTGTGGTGATAGCCTGCCCAATGATGATACCTCCACCTGCCAGAAGTGGCGTACTGGTGGTGTTCTTATTGATACCTGTGAGGATAATATCTCCATTGGTACTGATAGGAAAAGTAATAGAAAGGATGCCATAACCTACTTCTGAATTAGATTCCCCATTCGCTATCAGATTGCCTGTTCCTGTGGTAATGGTATTATTAATTCTGATGCCAGAGGAGTTATTGACATTGCCTTTTGCTTTGCCTGTAAGTGTAATATCTGCATTGGTAGTGGTGAGAGAGCCATTAATAGCAATACCATTAGCAAGATTTCCATTACTCTCTCCTGTAATATTGATTTTTCCTGTTCCTGCATTGATAGGCTGTCTTACAACTACACCAAATCCACCAAATGTGTTTTTTGCATTTCCGTTCAGCGTAATATCACCACCAGTAGTAGTCAGCGTTGTATTTACATCAACAGCATCGAAACCATTAGTTTCACTTGTGATTGATATTTTTCCTGTACCAGCGTTTATAGGTTGTCCAATGGATATTCCCAATCCACCACCTGATGGATTTTTGGATAATCCATTAATGGTTATATCTCCACCAGTAGTGGTGAGAGTGTTAGTTAGGCTAATAACACTGGTAGTTCCGTTACTGTCCCCAGTAATCGTAATTTTTCCAGTACCAGCATTGATAGGTTGGGTAACAGATATGCCATTTGAACCAAAACTATTTTTTGTATTTCCTTTTAGCGTAATATCTCCACCAGTGGTTATTAATGTAGCACTTATAATAATACCACTGGCAGCAGAACCATTGTTTTCGCCTGTGATGGTGATTTTGCCTGTTCCTGTGTTGAGTGCTTTTTGTACCAAAACACCATGAGCATTTATACCCATGCTAAGTGCATTTTTAGCTGTTCCTGTGATGCTTATATCCCCACTGGTAGAAGTTAGCGTTCCCAAACCTGCTGCTGGATTCACAAAAGCAGGAGCTACACTGTTGCTTTCTCCTACAATCGTAATTTTGCCTGAACCTGTGGTAATGGCTTGGGTAATCACTACCCCTCCTGAAAGAATATTAGCTAAAACAGTGCTATTCGCTGTCCCTGTGATAGTTACGTTTCCGCTTGTGGTGGTGATACTTCCTACCGTATTTACCACACCGACTGCATTGCCGTTGCTGATGCCTGTAATGGTGATAGCACCTGCACCGCTATTGAGAGGTGAGTCTATCTGAACACCGTTGTTGCCTGTGGCATTTGCAGAAGTCCCAATGAGGGTTATCGCCCCGCCCGCGGTAGTCGTAGTGGCAGATTGGATATCTATGCCATCGCAAGTATTCATACCTGCATTTGCGCCATTGGCAGTACCTGTGATGGAGAGAAATCCGCCCGCAGTAGTAATGTTACCGCCAGGAATATTGACTCCTTTTGCTCCTGCATCATTTTGTGTGCCTACGAGGGTGATATTGCCGCCATTGGTTGCAATGGTAACATTCATCTGCACACCCGCTACCGTAGTTACACTTGCGCCTAATCCATTCCCTGTAAAGTTCAGGTTGAGCAAATCGCCACCTGCTGTGCCATCTGTGATGTTTTGAGTGATATTTATGGTATTATTGGCTATCAAAGTCAGCGTTTTGCCTAAGCCAATAGTATTGTAGTCAATCGGATTGCCGAAAGTAATATTACCATCTTCTATTCCACCAGTGGCATTTGTCAGTATTCTGACTTCGGTAACACCACCTGTGTAGGCGGCAATGATGTCGGCAATTTGTAAATTGGCACCTGTAGCATTGGCAGTGAAGGTACGCACTGTGCCAGCATTGGTAACTGGCATATTTACCGTAGGCGCAGTGGAAATATTAACATTGAATTGTGCAAAGGCATGGGGCTGCGCCAGCACGCCATACACAAATAGCAGAAGAATAATTTTTTTCATAGATTTATTTGGTTTTTGTTTTAAGGTAAAGTAGATTTCTTCGAATATTTGAAATTTATATTTTTGAACATACAAAAATATAAATTTTTGTAAATCAATCGTAATTTTGGGCAATGAAAACCAAAGAAAAAATCTTAGCGGCAAGTATGCACCTGTTCAATGCACAAGGTGTTGAAAATGTTACAGTTAGAGATATAGCCAAAGAAATCGGCATCAGTCATGGGAATCTGTGCTATCACTTTGCCAATATAGACGAAATCGTGTTCCGACTCTACGAAAACTTGGTGGCGGAACTTGACTTGATGATAGAAAAAGTATCTGTCAAAGACATCAGTTTGGCAATGCTTTTTGAAACTACCCATTATATTTTTACTATTTTTTTTAAATATCGTTTCCTGATGATTGATTTTGTGAATGTGATGCGGAAAATAGAGAAAATAAAGCAACATTATCAGCTACTGATGAGTCGCCGAAGAATGGAGTTTGGCTTGGTGATACAAAACCTCATCGCGCAAGGCATTTTTAAGCCCGAACTATTTGAAAATCAATACCAAGATACGATAAGTTTGTTTATGATTTATGCAGATTTTTGGATAGGACACGCCGAAATATTTTCCCCTGAAAAAACAGAGGAAGAAAAAATCAATCATTACCTCAAAATATATTTTCATGGGGCGGCTTTTTATCTTACCGAGAAGGGTTTTGCTGATTTTCAAAGCGTGTTAGCCACAAAATAGTCGCCCGAATCGTCAGGGAAAATTTTTAGCACGCCCGCCAGCGTCATTTTGACTAAAATCTCAGAGGCTTGCGGCGGGCTAATCCCCGCGATAAGGCTATAAGTGGGCAGGTCTATCTTTTCATTTGCGCCCAAATAAGCCATGAGTTTGCCCTCATTTTCACCGTATTGGAGGTAAGTATCTGCGCCCTTGCTCATGCCTTTGAGGATATTCCGCATCTCGCGACTTGCCTGAATACTCTTGTCTGCCACGCGAACATAAGCCATGCCGCGCCCCGTTTTGAAGTTATAAATCAAAAATATAGGCTTGTGCGGGCTTGGCGGAATCGTAAAAACCAAGACAAAGCGATTGGACGAAACAGGTACTTTTGCCATTTCGTATTCCACCGCAGGGCTACAATATTTTTGGATAGCTTCTTTCAGCACAAACTCATCTTCCAGCACGTGTTTCAAGCCCGCAATCGTGCCGTCATCATCTACCCCAATAATGAGCTTTCCGCCTCTGGTATTGGCAAAAGCAACAACTTCCCGCATGATTTTGTCAGGATATGTCGTTTTGCGCTTAAATTCTATCTGCAAACCTTCGCCTTGCGCTACCAATCTTTTTAATTCACTTAACTGCATGATTATTAATCTCTTAATGCTAATTTTCTCCAGCAAATATACAGTAACAAAAATAAGCATACATTTTCAATACTCTCTTTTTTTCCACATCATTTTTATAGGCAAAAGATAAAAAATAAAAACAAGCGGATTAAAAAAAGTAATAAAAATTTCGTACAAAGGTAGGAATTTTAATACGCCTAATTGCTTGATTTTCAATGCAAAATACGTAATATTCAAACTATGAAAAGCAAAACGCAATCCCCAAACTCCCAAGCCAATCTGCCAATCCCACCAAAGCAAGGGAAGCAAGAAAAATAAAAATAAGCCATTGATTAGCAGGGGAATAGTCAGATAAATAGGAATTTTTAGCGCGCCGTTCAGCCATCTTTTTCTTTGGTGGATGAGTTCGCCAAAATTTTCTTGGGGCTTCGTAACGCCCAGAATAGCAGGCGAATGTAGATGCACAAACCCCCAGCCCTTCCGCAAGATAGCCCCAAACATTGCCAAATCTTCGGTAATCATAAAAGGCTGATTTTCCAGTCCGCCCATCTCCCAGTATGCTAACTTGCTCACTGCCATATTATTACCCATGGAGTTAGTAGGAATCTGTAACATCGAAGCCACATTCATCAAGCCAATATTATGTATCCAATCCACGCAGTCCAGCGCGTGAATTATTTTTTTCAAATCAGTTTGGACAATGGTAAACCCTGTAACTACGCCTACTTTTTCCTTCCTATAAAACCCATTTTCCATTTCCCTTGCCCAACTTGGGGGAACGGCAACATCAGCATCTGTGATGAGAAAAAAATCGCCTCGCGCCTCATGCGCCAAGTGAGCAATCACATTTCCCTTGCCTTTGGCAGTTCCCATATTTCCATGAATATCAATTAGTTGGAATTGAGTTTTGTCTTTGATAAAGCTCAAAATAATTTCCTTACTGCGGTCGTCGGATTGGTCATTGCCTATCAGAATTTCCATTTGATGTATCGGATAATCCTGCTTTTCCAATGCTTCTAAGCACCTCAAAATCGTGTGTTCTTCGTTACGAACGGCTAATAAAATACTGATTTTCAATTTTTTAAAATTATCATTGATGGTTTGAAAGCAATTTTTTAATTTACCTGCCCCCACCAACAAAATTAGCAGAAATCACCATGTAAACAAAAATTATTTTATCTTTGTCCCCAATAAAACTGTGTTATTGCGTATGTCCTTAACTTTTGATAGTTTCATAGATAACAATTACTTCAACTCGTACTTTGTGGAGTATGAGATGCCCAAGTATTTCAAAGGAGGTGAGCCTGCTGCTGCCTTTGAGAATATTAAGGCGATTTACCAAAAATTGGATTTGGAAAACCTTTCCGAAGCCCAATTAGAGGAAGAATTTATCAAAAAAGTCTTAGAAAATTTGGGTTACTCTTTTGCCTATCAGGTCAATAAGAAAGTATTTGGGAAGAATTACAAGCCTGACTTTGCGCTGTTTGAGGGTGAGGAACTCAAAAACCTGCACTATAAAGACGACAAAGCAAGCAATGAAAATATTTTGGCGATTTGCGAAAGTAAGGTATATAAAGTAGCCTTAGACAATAAGAAAACGAATGAGGATAATCCTCATTTTCAGTTACTTCGCTACTTAAACGATTTGAAAATCAACTATGGCTTTTTGACAAATGGTCGTTTTTGGCGTTTGTATGATGTAAAAACTCAAAACAAAGATAAAATATTTTATCAGATTGATTTGCAGTGGATTATTGAAAATAATAACCTTGAAGCCTTCCACTATTTTTACTATATTTTCTACAAAGATTATCTTTTACAACTTGTAAAGCCTTTACAAGAAAACAAACAAGCCAATTTTGAAGAACTAAGTAGGGAGTATATTTTGCAAGTCGAAAATGATTTGAAAGACTTGATTTATGGTGATAATTCTATCATAGAAAAAATCGGGCAAAACCTATTTGAAAAGCACAAAGACCAATACAAAATTCGTGAAATTTATGCTAATTCACTCTTTTTTGCTTTCCGCTTGCTCTTTATAGCCTATTTTGAAAATAAGTTTTCCCAATTGCTTTTTGAGCAACACAAAAATTATAAGGATTATTCTTTGCGAAATATCCTCAAAAAATTAGAAGGCAAACGCTATGATAATGAAGATTTTGAAGCATGGAATGATTTGAAAACGCTTTTCCAATATTTGGACAAAGGAAACCCCGATTTGCGTATTCCTTTGCTCAATGGTGGGCTGTTTGCGCCCGAAAAAGCCACATTGCTTACCATGCCTTTTATTCTCAATAATCAAGAATTGTATCAAATTCTTAGCTTATTGCTTTATCACCAAGATTCTAAGGCTTGGAGAGATTTTAAAACGCTGTCTGTTACGCACATAGGGAATATTTATGAAGGCTTGCTCGAATCGGAATTTAGACAGGCTTTTGAAGGAACGTACTATTTAGAATACAAACAAGGGAAAACAGAATACGAAGGGTACTTTGATAGCTACGACTATCAGAGATTGAAAAATGATAAAAAAGTAAGCCTGTTGAAAGAAAAACTGTACGAAAGTGATGAAATCTATCTTTCCAATAAATCAAATACTCGAAAAACAACCGCTTCTTACTATACACCTGCCGATATTACCAAATTTATGGTTACTGAGGCGATTGATAAATCATTAGCATACAAAGAAAGT
>JAAFJS010000069.1 GCA_013298985.1 Cytophagales bacterium | reverse complement strand
TTGCTTTTGAAACTGTAATTTTTCTATCTTTGCAAAGTGCTGGTCTTCGGACTGCATAAAACCCTCTGTTTTTGTTTGGTTCGAGCCACAAATATGAGGGTTTTTTTATGAAATTCTGAACAACCTACCTGTCAGGTTTCAAAAACCTGACAGGTGTTGTATTTAGTTTACCAATGCCTTAAAATCCTCATCTTCCCAGAGCCACTCAAAGTCTGTTTCTGTTTTTGCGTCTTCTTTGTCTTTTGGATTTAAAGAAATTGCTTGTTGTAAATAATTTAAAGCCTGTGATTTATCTTTTTGCAAACAAAATAAGCAAGCTAAATTGTAAATAGGGAAAGAATCATTTGAATCTATTCCAAGCGCAGTTTGGTAGGCTTGATAGGCTTGCTCATATTTTTTCAAATTCATATATGAAATTCCTAAGTTATTCCAATAACCAGCTTCATCAGGCTTGATTTCAAGTGCTTTTTGACAATATTGTATTGCTTTTTCATAATTTCCCATATCATAATAAGCATTTCCCAAATTATTCCAATAATCTGCTTTATCAGGTTTAATATCTATTGCTTTTTGGAAATGTTCTATTGCTTTTTGATAATTTTCCAAGTTTTTATAAACAATTCCTAATTTATTCCATGCAGAATCATAGTTAGGCTTAATTTCAATCGCTTTTTGGAAACTTTGTATTGATTTTTGATAGGTTTCAACTTTTTTATATCCTAAACCTAAATTATACCATGATTTTTCATCACTTGGATTAACTTCAATTGATTTTTTGAAACAATTGATTGCCTTTTTATAGATTTCTAAATCAGCATAAACTATCCCCATATTGCCCCAAGCCTCAAATTTGTCAGGTTTAACCTTCACTGCCTTTGAATAAAACTTGATTGCCTTTTTATAATCCCCTATATCATGATAAACATTCCCCAAATTATATAAAATCATATCATCATTAGGGGAAATCTTTAAGGCTTTTAAATATGCTTCTATTGCTTTTTCTTGTTTTTTCAGGTTATCATAAACATTCCCCAAATTATACCAATAATCAGAATCATCAGGGTCAATTTTAATGGCATTTAGATAACATTTTACTGCGTTTTCATAATCCTCTAAGTCATCATAAGTATTTCCTAATTTATTCCACGCCCAATCAACATAACCATTGATAAGGCTATCATAAAAATCTTCATCTAATTGCTTGGCAATGAATTTTTCTTTTAAGTTCTGTAAATCAGCATCTTCAATCCCAAATTCGGCAAGTTGTTCAAAGAGTTCAGCAAGTTGCCACTCTTCTATTAGTTTTAAAAGTTTGTCTTTTTCTGTCATTTGTTTTATAGGAAAAAAATCAAAAATAGAGGCAATATACAAGATAATGTAAAAACAGAGGAACATTTTATGCGGAATTGATGTCAGAAGGAGCATTATCTTCATCAGATTGCTGATTTGCTTCCATATTGATGTTTTTTATTGGGAAATCATACCCCTTTAATATCTCGATAAGACTTATTTCAGATTCGTGATATTCCATTTTATTATAGCTTCCTACTATTGTATCTATTCTTTGGATATAAAACTGTTTTTTTGTATTGTCATAGCCAAAAGCCAACCATTCACCACCCCAGTAATCATCTTCGTAGTATTTAATCCCCTTTTTTAAATGTTCTACTATCTTTTTTGCATCATTATCTTTCATCTTGTTGGGATATTGGAGAAATAGGATTCATTTTGTGTTTTTTCTGTATTTTACAAAATCTCTTAAAAAAAACATACCAAACAATCTGTAAATCTGTTTGGTATATTTCTCATTTGGGTTACTGAAAATGTGACTAACTCATTTTCATATTTACAGGGTCCCAGTTCACGATTCTTTTTTCGAAAACACTCACATTGGTAGCCAGACAGGGAGCAGCAGCGCGGAATCCAAAAGCGGGGTCTTGGACTACGGGCTTGCCTTCACGAATAGAGGCAAAGAAGTTGCGGAAATGGTCTTCGCGGTCATCATAGCCCTCTTTGGCGCGGTAAGTGATGTCATCCAGTTTTTTCCATTCTCGGTCTGCTTTGCTGTACTTGGCATCATACGCTTTCATAAATTCCTTTTGCGTAGCCTCTGTAAAGGTAAATAGGGAGTCATAACCGCCTACATCTGGGGCTTTGGGCAGTGGCGACCTCTTGACCGTAAAATCGTCCCAGCCAATGTCTATAATACCATCAGAACCAATGATTTGCGTTTTGGTCTGTCCACCAGAGCCATCTACAAAGTTTACTTGCAAAACCGCCTGAAAAGCGGGGTGTTTGTCCGTAGCGGGGTATTCCATGATGGCAGAAACGATGTCAGGCACGTCGCGACCGTCTTTCCAGTAGGCGAGCTGCCCACTCGCCATGATGCGCGTGGGTCCCAGCGAGCCTGTGATAAAGTGCAAACCAGAAATCAAATGCACAAACAAATCACCAGGAACGCCTGTACCGTAATCCTGGTAGTTTCTCCATCTGAAAAAACGCGTAGGGTCAAAGGCAACCTTGGGGGCATTGCCCAAAAATCGGTCAAAATCCATCGTCTTGGGCGAGGCATCGGGCGGAATAGAATACTGCCACGCACCGCCTGAGCTGTGGCGGTTATACGTGGCAACCACCATATTGAGTTGCCCAATAGTGCCTGATTCATAGACCTTTTTTGCCTCCAGCATTGCGATACTGCTCGTGCGCTGGCTACCCACCTGCATCACTTTTCCTGTTTTTCGTTGCGCTTCAATCACGCCCAAGCCCTGCTCTATTTTGTGTACCACAGGTTTTTCGCAATAGACGTGTTTGCCTGCATTCATCGCTTCTATCGCGATTTGGCTGTGCCAATGGTCTGAGGTACAGATTAATACAGCATCAACATCTTTGCGCGCAAGGATTTCTCGGTAGTCGCGAGTCGTTACCAAATTCTTACCAAACTTGGTTTTTGCCTGCTCCAAACGCCCATCATAAAGGTCGCAAACCGCTACAAACTCCGTTCCTGCTACTTTGAGGGCAGTTTCTGTG
Organism: Cytophagales bacterium; assembly: GCA_013298985.1. Classification (GTDB taxonomy): domain Bacteria; phylum Bacteroidota; class Bacteroidia; order Cytophagales; family Thermoflexibacteraceae; genus Thermoflexibacter. The sequence goes on along the minus strand of JAAFJS010000069.1, from coordinate 20,534 downwards.
TCGTAATGCCCTATAATGCCCATGCCAATCGTGGCAATACGCACTTTGTCATTTGCGCCATACTTTTTTTCTGGCTCTCTTTCTGGGGAAAGCTCAATTACCTTGGCATGAGCATTATGCGAGAGCGCGCCCGCCGCTACCAAAGCAGAGCCTCCGCCCAGCGATTGTAAAAATTTACGTCTTGAATTTTTCATATTTATCTTTGTATTAGTGTAAAAAAACAGCCTTAAAAGGAATGATTGTAAATTTCTTAAAAAATAATTAAAAATCAAAACCCCAGCGAAAGTTGCCCTTTGACATCAATCTCAGGCTCGTCAAGGTTAGAGATGGAAAGTCCTAATAATCTGATAGTTACTTCCTGATTGGTGATGGCATTGATGAGCAGTTCCTCTGCCAAATTATAAATTATTTCTTTGGATTTGAGCAAATATGGAAAAGTTTTGCTGCGCGTAATCTGTTTGAAATCCGCAAATTTTATTTTCAGCGTCAGGGTTCTGCCGTAAGTATGGTATTTTTCTAATCTTTCCACAAACTCCTCCGTTAGTGCGTCCAGTGCGTCAAACATTTCACGCAGATTGTCCAAATCCCTGCCAAAGGTATTTTCGATACCCAAAGACTTGCGGATACGGTCAGGATTGACGGTGCGAAGGTCTATCCCGCGCACAATGTCGTAAAAAAAGCCCCCACTTTTTCCAAAAAACCTCAATAATGCTTGTTTTTCCATTTGTTTTAAGTCCAGCCCAGTCATTACGTTCATTTTTCTCATTTTCGCGGCTGTAATCCTGCCAATGCCATAAAACTTTTCGATAGGCAATGCTTCAATAAATTTTTCTGCTTGCTCAGGCGTGATGACAGTGAGTCCGTCGGGTTTGTGGAAGTCAGAAGCAATTTTTGCCAAGAATTTATTATAAGAAACTCCTGCTGAGGCAGTTAGCCCTGTTTTTTCTTTGATTTTGAGTTTTATTTCTTTGGCTATCAGTGTGGCAGAAGGGTTATTCATTTTGTTTTCGGTGATGTCAAGGTACGCCTCGTCAAGGGAAAGCGGCTCGACCAAATCAGTATATTCGTAAAAAATAGCCCTAATCTGCTTGGAAACTGTCGAATATGCCTCAAAACGCGGTTTGACAAAAATGAGGTGTGGACATTTTTGGAGTGCCGTTTTCGAAGCCATAGCTGACTTTACACCGTACTTGCGCGCCTCGTAGCTTGCTGCCGCGACCACGCCGCGCGCACCCGCATAGCCTACCGCCAAGGGCTTTCCCTGATATTGGGGGAAATCTCTTTGCTCGACAGAGGCAAAAAATGCGTCCATATCTACATGAATTATCTTCTTCACTAAGGCTAAAATACAAAATAGATTCAAAAACCAAACAGCAATAAATCATAAATATTTTGACTTTTGCTTGATTTTTGTATATTTTCTTTGCAGATTTTTACTAAATTTCCACGCCAATAAACAAAAACATTTTAAAAATCATATTTTAGAATTAATAAATTTTACTAATTTTGTACCTAATCAGAACAGATTAACTATGCGCTGTATGAAAATTTTAAGCATTTTAGCATTTTTTATGCTCGTTGCCCAGTTAAGCCATGCCCAGTTTGGCAAAGGCGACAACAAATATACCTTGGGCAAACTTACGCAGGAACAGGTCAGTAAGGCGGGCAAATCGCCTGTGGCGGCAGGCGTAAAAGATACCAAAGATACGACCTTCACCACCTACAACAACGTTTCGGTCTATACGCGTTTGTACTTTATCAAGTCCAAAAGCAAAGATGGGGGCAATTCCACTGGTATTTTCCTGAATAACCAACGCTTCGTATTCTACTGTGATGTAGAAAAAGCGTTCAGACAAAGCACCAGCAATTTCTTGGAAATTTATGAATTTGCGTATTTGGGCAAAAAATATTTGGTGCTTACCAGCCTTCGCGACGACTGCGCGGGCGGTACGTGCGCCTACAAGTGTTATAACTTATTTGACATCACCAACCCCAAGCAAATTGCTCAGGTTTCTTTTGCCAGCATTCATGGGGGCGCAGATTCTTTTGGCGACTTTAATTTTGATGGTATCATGGATTTTGTGAGGGTCATGCCCAAGGAGGCAGACAATACCAAAGGGGCTAAATCGGACGGCTCTTCCTATATGCTCACCGCCTACACCATTGGGCTGGGCAATGTGAACCAACTCAAAAATAAGACAGGACAGGGGCATTACATTTTGGCAAAAGGTGATGCGGACGCACGCGAGTTCGAGGTGATACAGCAAGACTGGATGATTCCCCTCAAAAGCGCAGAAGGCAAAGTGATAGAACCCGAAGTAGCCAAAGAGCCTATTATTCCTTTTGACCCCAAAGAATCTATCTTGTATAGCATGAGTGGTGAAAAAATCGAGAAAAGCAAGTATGGGCTGATTATAGACAAGTTTGCAGACGTAGAAGGCGCGCTCAAGTTTTGTGAGGAACTTCGCAGCCGTAAGTTTAATGACGTATATTTGCTTCCTGACCAATACAACAAAAAACTGTATTATTATGTATTGGTAGGAAATTATTACGACAAAACCGAAGGTACGCCCGACGAACAACGGTTGAAAAAAATAGGAATCAAAACCACATACAGAGATTTCAGTCAGCGATATTCTGTTTCAGACAAATAAAAGATGCTTCCAGAACGTATTTATCTGCTCGGAATGCCAGGCAGTGGCAAAACGACCCTTGCCAAGCAGTTGGGCAGGGAGATAAACTATCATTTTTCTGATTTGGACGAATTGATTGTGCATAAAGAAAGGCACACTATCAATGAGATTTTCGAAATTAATGGAGAAGACTATTTCAGGAAAATAGAACAAGAAATGCTTTTTCATACTACTACTTTTAGTCGTACCGTCATCGCGTTGGGTGGCGGTACACCTTGCTTTTTTGACAACATACAGGTCATCAAAAATCATGGATTCAGCATTTATTTAGATGTTCCCTTAGAAATCATAGCGAACCGTGTTTCCAAAGAGTACAATACGCGCCCTCTGCTCAATGTAAAACCTGAAGAAATGCTACTCCAAATTACCGAAAAGTATAACCAGAGAATCACTTTTTATAAACAAGCACACCTCACTATCAGTGGCGCAAATCTATCTGTGCAAGATATTATTCAGTGGTTAAGTTATGTGGATAAAAAATAGTTTACATTGCAATTTTTCATAACTCAATGTTTATCAATTATTTGTACGGTTCGCCGTTGCGATTAACTCATAACTCAACATTCATAACTCATAATTTATAACTCACCATTCAATAAACCACACAATAAGATGGAAAACCCAATGTCAAATCTCAACAATCGAATCACACCCAAAGGATTTTGGGAACGCCCAGAAGGTGCTACTGGTGGGCTTTTTGGTATGGCTATCCTTGGTGGATTGGGCTACCTATTTTTCAAACATTTAGATACACTCGTGTCTTTGGCGCAGAATACCTTGTACTTAATCCTTCTGCTCTTGGCTATTGGCGCGATACTTTACGTGATTTTTGACCCGAAGTTCCGCAATCTTGTTTGGTTTATCTACAAAAGCATCATGCGCTGGCTTACAGGACTTTTTGTAAAAATAGACCCTATCGGCATCTTAGAAAGCTATATTGACAGTTTGAAAAGCAACTTGAAAAAAATGGACGCACAGATTCAGTCGTTGCGCGCACAGATGCGTAAACTCAAAGACATCATCGACCAAAATAACAAAACGATGGAAGACAGCTTGGCAATCGCAAACCACGCCAAAGACAGTGGAAAACAAAATATTGTGATTTTGAAAACACGCAAAGCAGGTCGTATGCAAGAATCCAACCTCAAACTTTCCGATTTGTACCGCAAAATGGAAATTCTCTATAAAATATTGGTCAAGATGTACGAAACTTCCGAAATATTGCTCGAAGATGTCATAGACCAAGTAGCCGTCAAAAAGATGGAACGCGAAGCTATCCGCACCTCGCACTCCGCGATGCGCTCTGCCCTGAACATCATTTCGGGTAATAACGACAAACGCATGATGTTCGACCAAGCCATGGAAGCCATTGCAGACGACGTAAGCCGCAAAGTAGGCGAAATGGAACACTTTATGGACGTTACCGCCAACTTCATCGAGTCCGTAGATTTACAAAATGGCATTTACGAAGAAAAAGGAATGGAAATGCTCGAAAAGTGGGAAAAAGAAGGCGTTTCGTGGTTACTCGGAGAGCAAAAACAAGTCCTCATCTCCAATCATACCGCCTTGGACATCAACCTCAACCCTACCATGCAAAAAGCAACAAGGGCGGCAGGAAATCAGTATAATAATTTGTTTGACTTTTAAAGAAATAGCAAAAAAACTCAATGGACAAAAAAGTACGGGTGCGCTTTGCCCCAAGCCCCACAGGTGGCTTACACATTGGCGGGGTAAGAACTGCCCTCTATAACTACTTGATAGCCAAGAAGAACAACGGCACAATGATTTTGCGTATCGAGGACACTGACCAAACTCGCTATGTTGAGGGTGCAGAAGAATACATCAAAGAGGCATTGGCATGGGTCGGGATTCAACTGGACGAAAGCCCTTGGCAGGGTGGCAAATTTGCGCCTTATCGCCAGTCAGAGCGCAAGGATTTATACAAAAAATACGCCCTCAAATTAATAGAAGAAGGAAATGCCTATTACGCCTTCGATACAGAAGACGAATGGGATTCCAAGCGCAAGGAGTTAGAAGCGGCGGGCGTAGTTTCCCCCCAATACAATAGCATCACGCGTATGCAAATGAAAAATTCGCTAACGCTGACAGCAGCCGAGGTAAAAGCAAAATTGGCGGCGGGTGAGCCTTATACTATCCGCCTCAAAGTACCTCATAAAGAGGACATTAGGGTACACGATTTGATTCGCGGCTGGGTAGTATTTCATTCCTCCTTATTGGACGACAGGGTGTTGCTCAAATCGGACGGAATGCCCACCTATCACCTTGCAAACGTGGTAGATGATTATTTGATGCAGATTTCGCACGTCATTCGCGGCGAAGAATGGCTGCCTTCCGCGCCTGTACACGTATTACTTTACAAAATGCTGGGCTGGGAAAACGAAATGCCACAATTTTTGCATCTCCCCTTGATTATGAACCCTGATGGCAACGGCAAACTCAGCAAACGCTACGCTGACCAGCTTGGTTTTCCTGTCTTCCCCATAGAGTGGCACAACAAAGAAAAACAAGCTACCATGACAGGCTACCGCGAAGCAGGTTATTTCCCCGAAACAATGGTCAATTTCTTGGTTTTGCTCGGCTGGAACGCAGGGACAGAGCAAGAAATATTTTCTATGCAAGAGCTAATTGATTCATTTTCAATAGAAAGAATCGGAAAGTCAGGGACAAAGTTTGACATCAACAAGGCAAAATGGTTTAACCAGCATTACTTGAAGGCAACCTCAAACCCCACACTGGCAAGATTACTTTTGGCGGATTTGGCAAAAAACAATCGTACACTTTCCCAAGAAAAAGCAGAAAAAGTGGTCGAAATCCTCAAAGAACGCGTAACTTTTGTCAAAGATTTCTTGACTGAGGGCAAATATTTGTTTGATGCACCGCAGACTTTTGACGAACAGATAGCAAGTAAAAAGTGGAATCAGCCCTTGGTAGAGGTGCTAAACGGCTATAAAAATGCCTTACAAACTCATCAGGAATCCTTAGAAGCACATACAGCCAAAGAAATTTTGAACAAAACGACTGACAGCTTGGGAGTGAAGTTTGGTAGCGTGATGCAAGGTGTCCGCTTGGCAATTACGGGCGCGGGCGCAGGGGCAGACCTGATGGAAATTATTGCTTTTTTGGGCGCAGATGAAGTAAGCAAACGCATTGATTATGCGGTAAGTACGCTAAAAGTAGTTAGTTAAATTAGTGATACATTTCAACAAATAGTTTAAAAAATCAAACTACACACCTGTCAGGTTTTTAAAACCTGACAGGTGTTGTAATGAAACATTTATTGCACTTATCAATGAAATTATTGCGTTTTTTTAACAATCTTTTGTTTTTGTGTAATATTTTTACTAATATAGACCCTTACTTGGTAAAAAGTCATTAAATTTGTCATACAAAAACTACCACTCCCCCAAATTTATCTCACTTGTATCTGTAAAAATACTTGGTATCTGATACAAGCAGAAGTCAAGTAAGTTTTTTATTTCATTTAGTATCTTTGGAAAATTTCTACCTTAATCTAATCATGTTCACCAGCTTTTACTTGATGAATATAGTTTTATTTTTTCTTTTATTTTTACCGCTTATGTCGTTTGGTTTTTTATTCAAACGAAGGCTTATTTTGATAGGCTTACTTTGCTGTATTGGGGTCATTTTCTCCAATCAAGCTACTTTTGCCCAAGCCTTAGAGCCAAACAAAGCACTCACTCAATACCTTATCCAGAAGTGGAGTACAGAAAATGGACTGCCTTCTAATACCCTCAACAAAATTATTCAAACCAAAGATGGCTACTTATGGATGGCAGGCTATAACGGTTTAGTGCGATTTGACGGTACTTTTTTTACCATTTTTAATAAACAAAATACACCCGCCTTTCTCACCAACTCTGTGTCTGATTTGTATGAATCTGCTGACGGAAAACTATGGATTGGTACGGCGGGCGGCGGGCTAATCATTCACGAAAAAGATAGCTTTCGCGTACTGCAAACCAAGACCGCTTTTAACTATGCGATAGAAAAGGTTTTTAGGGACAATACCAACAAACTGTGGGTAGGTGCGCGCAGTGAGGGCGTTTTTGCTTTCGAGAGTGGCGATTTTAGGACTTATAATGCTATCGAACCCCTGCGCGACGTATCTGTCAAGACCATTGCCCAGAACAGCGATGGTACGATTTGGTTTGGTACAGAAGGTAAAGGTGTGGTTCGCTTGCTTGCTGATGAAACTTTTGATGATTTTACAGAAAAAGATGGCTTGCCTGACAATATAGTAAATCATGTAGTCATCGACAGAAAAAATACGCTTTGGATAGGCACAAACAAGGGCATTTGCTGGTTTGATGGAAAAAAATTCAATACAATTCCTGCGCTGAAAGATATTACGATAAATAAAATTTTGATTGACAAGTATGATTGCTTGTGGCTTGGCACTACCAAAGGTCTTTATCGTTTAAAGCCCACATTGTCAGGAGATTGGGGAATAGAAGTTTTGTCAGAAGAGAATGGTTTGCCACACAAAGAAATCACAGATTTGATTTTTGACAAAGAGGGAAATTTGTGGATTGCGACTTATCGTGGCGGGCTTTGTCGCTTACAAGATGGCAAGTTTACCAATTTTACAGCCCGCGATGGCATGGTTTCTCAGCCTGTCAGTAGTATTTGCGAGTACAAGGAAGAGCAGTTTTTGGTGGGGACAGATGTGGGTGTGATTCACCTGATAACAGAAAATAAAATTTCAGATTTGCCCATCAAAACAGACTTGAAGTCAGAGAGAATCAGGCACTTATACAAAGATAGGCAGAAAAATATTTGGGTAAGTACCTACGCAGGTTTGCTCAAAATCAATCCGCAAGGACAAGAACTGCTTTATACAGAGCAAAATGGACTCCCTGACCAGCAAGTTCGGCTGGTTTACGAAGACAAAAAAGGCAATATTTGGGTAGGTATGCGGGCGGGTGGCTTGCTAAAAATGCCTCTCGTGGGCGAAAACAAAGTGTATAATCGCTTCAATATTTTGCGGTCAAATTTTATCATGTCCATTGCCGAAGACCAAGAGGGCAATATGGTAGTGGGGACGAACGAATCGGGCGTGATGCTGATTTCGCCCAATGAAAAAATGAAACTCATCACGACCAAGGACGGACTGTCAAACAATACAATTTTTAATACCTACATAGACAGCGAAAATCGCATTTGGGTAACAACAGCAGGCGGTTTGAGTGTGATTATCAAGGAAAAAGTCTATGCGCTTACTACCAAAATGGGTTTTCCCGAAGACTCGCCAATAGATATACTTGAAGATGAGATTGGCAATTTTTGGATTTCCTCTTTCAAAGGTATTTTAAAAATAAAAAAGCAAAGTATTTTAGATATTGTCAATAAAAAAACGCAAGTATTTGATTATGAATACTATGGAAAGCATGATGGCATGAACAATGAGGAGTGTACTGGTACAGCCAAATCCCTCAAATCAGCAGATGGGCGTTTGTGGTTTCCTACGCTGGGCGGCGTGGCAATGCTTGACCCTCTGAAAATCAAGATGAATCCTCAGCCGCCGCCTGTCGATATTTTTAGGGTTACGATTGATGCGAATGAGGAAGTTTCACCGCGTTTTCCGATAACGTTACTCCCTAATCAGCAGCGTATTACCTTCCATTTTACAGCTTTGAGCTTTACCACGCCCGAAAAAATCAAATTCCGCTATCGCCTCAAAAACTATGACAATGAGTGGATTGATGCAGGCAATGAAAAGCAAGCCGTTTATACGAGTTTACCACCTAATAGCTATGTTTTCGAAGTAATAGCGGCAAATGAAGATGGAGTTTGGAACAAAACAGGCGACCAAGTAGCCTTGATTGTGAAGCCTCAATTTTATCAAACAAGAGGTTTTTATATCGTAACAGGTTTGTTTTTTATCTTGGCAACGGCAAGTTTGTACGTTTGGCGCATCAATGTCATCAAAACGAGGAGTGAAGAGTTAGAACGACTGGTAATGCAGCGAACGGTGGAGATTAACGCGCAGAAAGAAGAAATGGAGTCGCAAAACAAACACATTGAGGAACAAAAACAGCAGTTGCAGCAGGCGTATGACGACATTACGATTGTTAGTGAGATTGGGCAGAAAGTTACGGCAGTGTTAAACCTGAACGAATTGGTCAGTACGCTGTACGTCAGTATCAACGAAATGATGCAAGCAGAAGGTTTTGGGATTGGCGTTCTTAATACGCGTATGCAAAGGATTGAGTTTAAGAACTATATCGAGGACAACAAGAGTTCAGAGCATTATTTCGAGTTGGCAGAAAAGAACTTTTTATCAGTGCAATGTTTGGAAAGGCGTGAAATTATTATGATTAATGATTTGCTCCAAGAATACCAAAGCTACATAGACGAGCCTAAAATCAAAGGCGAAAAACAGCCTCAATCCGTAATTTATTTGCCTTTATTGTTTGAAAATAAGCCTCTTGGTGTAATTACGGTGCAAAGTTTTGAGAGAGATGCCTACAACGAACACCATCTGACGCTTTTGCAAACCTTAGCTTCTTATATTTCTATTGCGCTGGAAAATACCAATGCGTATAAAATTATTCAGGAAAAAAATGAAAATATCACGGATAGTATTCGCTACGGACTCACGATTCAGCAGGCGGCACTGCCCTCCAACGAAAAAATCAATGAAGCACTACACGAATATTTTACGATTTTCAAGCCACGCGACATTGTTTCTGGTGATTTTTATTGGTTTAACCACGTAGGCGACCGCATTTATCTGGCAATCGTGGATTGTACGGGGCATGGCGTGCCAGGTGCGTTTATGAGTATGCTGGGGATTACTTTTTTGAACGAGATAGTAAACGTACAGCAAATCTATTCGCCTGCTAAAATACTGGAACTCTTGCACTTAAATATTCGCGCTGCCCTCAATCAAGAAGAAGCTAAAAATACAGATGGCATGGACATTGCGATTTGCCTGTTTGAGCCTGCGGTGCATTTTTATACGCCCACTGCCGAATATGAAATGGATATGACTTTTGCAGGGGCAAAACTGCCAATTTATTATGTCAAAAATGGTAAATTTAATGAAATCAGAGGCACACTCAAATCTGTAGGCGGTAGGCAAAAAGAAGAATACCGCGAGTTTGCGGAGTTCCACGTCAAGCTGAACATGGGCGATACTATTTATTTGCATACGGACGGACTGGTCGACCAAAATGACCCGCAAGGCAACCGTTTTGGAAGCCAAAAAGTAAAAGAACTTATCCAGACTTTTAACCACTTACCTATGGCAGAGCAAAGTGAAAAGTTCCGCTTGGCTATTGATGGTCATCAGCAGGGGACTCCTCAGCGCGATGATGTTACTTGGATAGGAATGAGGCTGTAAATGAACGATTTACCTTATCAGATTCACAGCTCCTGTCCAGCGCAGTTTTCCATTTTCTGCCGAAATGACATAAAAATAAGTATGCGTGGGTAGCTGCTGCCCATTAAAAGTGCCGTCCCAGTAGGTAGTATAGCCTTTTGATTCAAATATTTTACTCCCCCAACGGTCAAAAATCTCTACGGTGGCATCGGGCTGAAAGGTAATATTGGCGATTTCCCACGTGTCATTGACCCCATCTCCATTAGGCGTAAAGCCATTCGGAATTTTGAGTTCTCTGCGAACAGTAACTTTTACATTATCAGTTACTTCGCAGCCTTCTTCTATCGTAGCTATTACGGTATAAACCATATTTTCTACGGGGTTTGCCACTGGATTTGGAATGTAAGGATTATCCAAATAATCTTTGGGCGACCATTCGTAGCGATAGTTTGCTTTGGAAGTTGCTGAGGTTGCCTCGATGTTATTTTCAGGTGGGGTGGACACGTTATTTCTAAGCATGGCATTGAGTTGGACGCTTTCACCCAAAATGATGGCAACATCTTCGCCCGCGTACACAGGAATTGTAGGCGGTTTGATAAAAACATCTGCTTGGATTTTGTCACTGACGCAGCCAAATTCTTCGTTAGCAACATAATAAGTTCCTTTTCTTTTGTGGTATTCTGTGGTATAAGTGCTTGAGTTTGCGCCTTTGATAATATAAAAATTTTCATCATACCATTGATATTTGCCTTCTTTGCCGCCGCTTGCTTTGAGGACGACTTTGCCCTCGCCGCACCTGCTCGCGGGCGCACACGTGGGCGGAGGAACTACCGCTTTCAAACTCACCAAAATAGGCAAAGAAGTTGCTTTGGCGCATTTATTAGCAATCGTTACGACATATTCGCCTGGCTGAGTTACCACCAAGGCATTGCTATTGACTGTGCCTTCCTTTTTTCCGTTTTTCTGCCATTCATAAACGATACCTTCCATAAAAGCAGTGCGTAGCTCTATGTAGCTCCCCACACAAAGTTCCAATGAACCATTGCTCTGAATGGTGGGGGCTTTGATGACATTAGCGGTAACTTCAACAACATTAGAGGTTACCTCACACAGGGTTTGCCTGTCGCGCACCTTAACAAAGTAAATGCCTGCCCGACTGACGGTAATGTTGGGAGTGGTTTCGCCCGAAGACCATTCGTAGATATTGGTGTTAGTATTGGTAATGGCTTTCAGCGTAACGGATTCATTGCCACCACACAAAGAAGTTGAACCTACAATTTCGATATTTGCCGCGGGTGCGGGCTTGATGATGATGTCTGCGCCATTGTCCCCTGCGGCAAAAAAAGGCGCAGTTGCAATCACCCTTATCCTATATTTATTGCTTTCCTTCGCAAAGACAGGAATCCTTGCCTTCGTACCGCCGCCCATTCTGCCTGCCGCGCTGGTAATCCTACCAATGGTAGCAGGTGCTTTTTCAAAACTGCCGTTTTCATCACTGAGCTGGACACTGTACTCCGCCGAACTAAAATTGGTGGAATACTTTACTTCTATTTCTGACCCCGCACATATCGCAGAGTTATCCACAAAAGTATCCAAAAATATTTGTGCCTTTAAACCACTGATAATAAATAGGATACAGAATAAAATAGTAAAAAAACGCATAGTCAATCGTTAATTTGGTGTGTAACATAGTGAATATAGCAAGTGTTTGTTAAAAAAGCAAAAAAAGCGAAATTTTACTTCTTTTTTAACACATAAATCACCGAACTTGACCGATTTACATTGGCTAATCCTTTGAGCAAAGCTATTCCTCCATGCCACGCGCCCGCAAGCAATCCCAGCGAACTTCCTTTGTATTTTTCACTTAATAAGGCAATATAAAAAGGGTCAAAAGGCATAATTTTTTTTCTAATGATTTGAAAACCATGCTTTTCCGCCAAAAAATCCAAAGAAGCTGGAGAAAAATGCCACAAATGACGAGGGACATCATAAGCCGCCCACTGAGCCTGATAGTGCGCTGCGTCGGGCGATTGGTGATTGGGGACGGCTATGAAAAGTATGCCCGCGTCTTTGAGCAAGCGCGAGCAGTGCGCCCATGCGCCATGCAAGTCGTGCAAATGCTCTAAAACGTGCCAAAGTGTAATCGCATCAAACTGTTTTTCAGGCAGTTCGCTTAGTTTTGGAGGAGAAAAAACAGAAATGCCAAAGTTTTTTTGGGCAAAAGCTTGGGCATCTTCGTCCGCTTCTATTCCTGTAACTTGCCAGTTTTTGCGCTTCATCATGTCAAGAAAGTAGCCTGTGCCGCTACCAATATCCAGTAGCGTACCTTGCTGTAAACCAGTATGTTGTGAAACTAATTGCTGTTTGCTACTAAGCATGAAGTTTCGCGCAAAATGATAAAGCTGATTGACCAGCCCTTTTTTGGTGTCCGTATGGGAAATATACTGTGCTGATTTATAGTATATTCCAATACTTTCTTGGTCTGGGACGTTTTGTGTAAACCCTGTTTGGCAATGATGGCAATAGCTGATTTCGAAGTTTTCACCCGAAACAGTATAATCTTTACAAACCAAAAAAGGTGTTAGATTTTTGTGCTGACAAACAGGACATTCAGTGTAGGAGATTCGCATTTTGAGTTCATACATTTAAAGATGGGCGTAAAGATAAGAAAAAATTACCTGTCCTTGTCTATGTAGGAGATGTGTGTTTTAAAATTTCCTGTGAGGTCGCAGTCATCTACGCCCAGCTCTATGATGCCTGTGCCTGTATAATGATAAATTTTTTTGCGCCAACTCTTGTCTTTTTTTTCCAAAAAAAGCGTAACTTCTACCACCTGCCCCGTAGGGGAATAAATGTAGCCCGTTTCCAATTTGACGCTGTTGCAGTCCGTTTTTTCACTTTGTTGCTGAATCTTGAATTTGGGGTGCTGGTCAGAGGCTTCGTGGTCTTGCTTTACGGCTTCGACGGTGGGGAATTTGGTTTCTTTGTCGTCTGCATATTTGCTAAAACCGTAGTGATTTCCTGTATAGTTACAATCGCTGGCTTCGATTTTGAAATAGCCTGAGCTTTTTTGTTGGAAACGCTTGACTATCCAACTTTTGTTGTTTAACTGCAAATACAGTGCTATTTCCACAGGTTTGTCCAAGGGGGAGAGTACGTAGCCCGCCTCGAAATTACTGCCTCTGCCCTTGCACTCTGCGGGCTTTGTCCATTTAATGATTTTGAATCCTGGCTTTGCTGACTGCGCCCAGAGAGGAGTATGTCCCCAAAGCAGCCCGCCCAGTATCATTGCTATCAATCCTACCTTGTCCCACATAAATTTGATGACTTCATTTCACTTTTTCTAAATTTTTATGCTGTATTTTATAATCAAATTGCAGACTTTTGTAAAAAAATACTATATTCAAAAAACGCCAAATAATATGATTATCGTAAGTGGTGCTGCTGGCTTTATCGGAAGTTGCCTCATTACCCAGCTCAATAATGCGGGCTACACAGACATTATTGCCGTAGATGAGTTTGCTAACTTAGCTAAAAACAAAAACTTAGCCAATAAAAAATACCTTGCCCAAGTCGAGCGTTTTTCGCTATTTTCTTGGTTAGAAGAAAACCATGCCCAACTCAAATTCATTTTTCACATAGGAGCGCGTACCGACACGACCGAGTTTGACTATCAGATTTTTGAGAAACTAAATGTCAATTATTCGAAATATATCTGGCAACTGGCTACCAAATATCAAATTCCCTTGGTGTATGCCTCCTCCGCCGCCACCTACGGGCTGGGCGAGCATGGCTATACTGATGATGAAAGTAAAATTTTTCAGTTAAAACCACTCAATCCATACGGCGATTCCAAAAATGAGTTTGATAAATGGGTATTGGCACAAACCGAACGCCCACCTTTTTGGTATGGATTAAAGTTTTTCAATGTCTATGGACCTAACGAATACCACAAAGCACGCATGGCTTCGGTGATTTTCCATGCTTTCCACCAAATACACAAAACGGGCGGCATGAAACTTTTTCGTTCTCACCACCCCGATTTCAAAGATGGGCAGCAGCTTCGCGACTTTGTCTATGTCAAAGATGTGGTGAATGTATGCCTGTTTTTAATGGAAAAAACTCCGCTATCAGGCATTTATAACTTGGGTACGGGCAAAGCACGCACTTTCTTGGACTTGGTCAAGAATACTTTTCTTGCCATGCAACTGCCTGAAAACATTAGCTTTGTGGATACACCTGCCGATATTCGCGACAAATACCAGTATTTTACAGAGGCAAACATGGAAAAACTACAAAAAGCAGGTTATCACAAGCCATTTTATTCCTTAGAAGAAGGCGTAAATGACTATGTGAGGAATTACTTGACAGAAGAAATTTATTTTTAACCCCTATAAAAAAATTTGTTTATGCTTACCTTAGATAATTTTGATAGCACGATTAGTAAAGAAATTCTCCAACGCGGGCAACAGTATTACCTGAGCAAATCCATTCTTAGCTTAGAGGAAGTTGCTGATAATCAGTGGAAAGCAGAGGTCGAAGGCTCAGAAATTTATACGGTGAAGGTGCATCTCAAACAACGAGAAATCACCAACTACTCCTGCAACTGTCCCTTTGAGGGAATCACCTGCAAACACGCAGTGAGTGTTTTTTTTGCATTGCGAAAAGACATGAAAAAAATCAAAGAAGAAGCAAAGCCAGCAAAAAGTAAAAAACTGACTATCATAGAGTTACTGAACAAAATCAGTGATAAAGAACTCAAAGATTTTATCATGGAATATGGAAATCTTAATAAAGATTTTGCGCGGGAGTTCGAGCTTCATTTCGCAGAAAAGGACAACCGAATAGATATGCGAAAGCACTATACAGACATCGTCAGGAAGGCAATCAAAAAAAATTCTGACCACGGATTTATAGATTACAGAAGCTCGCGCGCACTCAGTAAGGAGATAGATAATTTGCTCCATCAGGCAACTGCTTTCGTCCAAAAAGGCAAGTTTGCCGAAGGAATGTTGGTGGGTCAGTTGATAATTACAGAACTAATAGAAGTGGTTGGGGATAGTGATGATTCGTCAGGCGACTTGGGGGGGTCGCTTTCGGAGGCTATACTATTACTGAGTGATATTGCTACTTCTGAGGAAGTTAGCTTGCCTTTGAAAACTCAGTTGTATGATTTTTTGGAAAAAGAAACGCTTAAGAAAGTGTATTATGACTATGGTGATTATGGAGACGATATAGTAGAAGTAACCAAAACTGCTGCCATGCAAATTGGGGCAAGTGAACGATTTTTGAAGCTACTTCCACAGTTAGGTAATCTGTTTTCTGGTTATTCTTCTGATTTTTATAGAAAAAAGTTTTTGGAATATCAGATAGAAGTTTTGGACAAAATGGGGCGCGTAGAAGAAGCGCAAAGCATTATCGCGCAAAATATGGATATTGCAGAGGTACGGGAAAAAATAGTAGCAGAGGCTTTGAGCAAAAATGAGTACAACAAAGCCAAACAACTCATTGGGGAAGGAATCAACATTGCGGAATCTAAAAATCAATCAATTTCTTCTTGGGAAAAACAGTTGCTCGCCATTGCGCGTTTGGAAAATGACTTGACTGTTATTCGCTTTTACGTCAAAAAATTTGCCTTTGAAGGTTATTTTAAAATTGATTATTATCGCCAGTGGAAAGATACTTATTCAAAACAGGAATTGGAAGTAGAATTACAAAAATTCTTTGATGAGGTATATAAAGAAGCAGAAACCAAAAGTAAAGATAAAAAACAACTATGGTTTGAGCCTGCTTCGTTTATTGCTTCGCGCCTCAACCCCGTTTTTATAGAAGAAAAAATGTGGGATAAGCTCTTGGAAATCACTAAGAAACATCTTTCTCTCCGTTCGCTTGATGAGGTGTATGTGCATCTGGGCAAGCAATATCCTACCGAAATCTTGGATTTGTATATGCCTTTGCTTCGCAAGTTCAGCGAAAACTTAGACGGGCGTAGCAATTATCAAAAACTAACTGATTATTTGAAAAAACTTAAAAAGGATATTGCGGGTAGTGAGCAAGTTATCAAAGATTTTGTTGCCGAACTCAAAATCAAATATGCCCGCAAACCCGCGATGCTTGAGGAATTAAACCAAGTCAAATGAGCATGGAAAAATAGTTGCTTTAAAACTCTTCACTATTTTTCCATTCCTTTACTGTTTCTATAAAACACCTGACCTTATCTGGCTCAGTATCAGGATAAACGCCATGCCCCAGATTGGCGATATGTCGCTGACCGCCAAAGGCTTGTAGCATGGCGCGGGTTTCCTTGCGAATAGACGCATCACTGCCGTAAAGCGCGCAAGGGTCTAAATTTCCTTGTAAAGTTTTGTTTTCGCCCACCAGCCCTCTGGATTCTTGGGGACTCATATTCCAGTCCAAGCCAATGACTTCGCACTTGATTTGTGCTAATTCCTTGCGCGCAAAAAATGCACCTTTGGCAAAAACTGTTTTAGGCACTTCGCTGATTGACGCACAAATTTGGGCTATGTAAGGAAGTGAAAACTCGCTGTAATGCGCGGGGGGCAGGATTCCCGCCCATGAATCAAAGATTTGGATAAGGTCTGCGCCAGCTTTGGCTTGCGCTTTCAAGTAGAGAATGGTGCTGTCTGTGATTTTTTGTAAAAGCAAATGACAAATTTCTGGGGATTGGTACATCATTTTTCGTGCTTTGGAAAAAGTTTTGGAGCCACCGCCCTCGACCATGTAGGTAAAAATCGTGAAAGGCGCGCCTGCAAAGCCTATCAGAGGCACGCGCCCCGCCAATGCTTGCTTGCTAAGGCGAATCGCCTCCATCACATACCCCAAATCTGCTTCTGCATCTGCTACTTTCAGTCTTCGTATATCTGCTTCATTCCCAACTGTTTTTGGAAAAAAGGGACCTCTTTTTTCTACCATTTCGTAGGGTAGCCCCATTGCTTCGGGAATCACCAAAATATCAGAAAAAATAATCGCCGCGTCCACGTCCAGTATATCTACAGGCTGAATCGTAACCTCAGCAGCACGTTGCGGCGTTTTGACCAACTCTATAAAGTCTTTGAGGCTATCGCGAACTGCCCGATACTCAGGCAAGATGCGCCCTGCCTGCCGCATGAGCCAGACGGGAGGTCGTTCCACTTGTTCGCCGCGCGCCGCGCGTAGGAGTAAATCGTTTTTCAAAATGCTTCTTTCTTTATTTTTGTTCCGTTCTTAAAGAGGTAATCTGCACTATTTTTTTTGACATAAAAACTTCACTTTTCTCTCTCAACATGACAAAGATAGGGAATTAATTTGATGTTTTGTAATAAAAAAAGTGGCGATATTGTAGCATTAATATTTCTTCGTGTCAGGATTAAAAGTTTGCCAGCTATGCCAAAACTCTTGATAGGCTTTGATTTTTTTGAGCTTGTTCGCAGCATTATCAAAGTCTTCGCCTTTCAAGCTAAATCTTTGATTATCAAATTTTAAGGTGTCATTATCCAAGCTAAAATTCATTTCTTTATTGGGTTTCTCAAAGGCAAAAAAACTTTTATTGTCTGCCGCCAATATTAGCACTATGGGTTGATTGCCCACTTCTTCGTTGATAATGCGTTCTTTGAGCAAGCGATTCCAGTCAAACGCCTTGCTGTGCGCGCCGATTTTAATACCCACCACCCATGACTTTTCTTTCCACGATAGAGAATCAGTCTTGGTGAGTTTGCTTTTCCCTTTGCCCACTTCGTATTTGCCTAAGCTATCATATTTTTCTATAAAATACTCATCTGCTTGCATCACAAGGCTTTGGGGGTACAAAGCGAACCATTTTTCCAAAGAAGTTTGCTGAGAAAATAATTCAGGTAAGATTTGACCTTTCAGTTCGCCTGTAATAGCCTCTCCATTGACCTGTCGCCACCAGCTTTTGGTGGTTTCGTCCTCAAACATCGCATTAAAATTGTCCATGCCTACCAGTCGGAATTTTTCGGGCTTGCCGCCTACTGCTGGCTCAAAAATGCGTCCTGTACGGCATACAGAGCAATAAGTAACCATGACGGGTTTTCCGCCTACGGTATCTAAGACTTGGTGATGGTAGGCAATGAGCTGGATAGGATAGGCTCTTGCTTCGCCGTTTATCTCTACCCCAATGATGATTTTATCTTTTTTGATTTGATTAGTTTGGGCATTTTTCATCTGTAAATTTTTGGGCTGATAAAATATCACATCTGCTGCCATCTGGAAGTTAAAAACATAAGCCGCCACCACTGCCACCGCAAAGGAGGGCAAGGCAAGCCATTTGGAGGATTGGTAGGCTTGCCAAAAGCCCGCTACCGCTATCACGCCAAAAATAGCCCGAAAAACCCATCGCCAAGTATAGAGAAAATAAGCTACATCAATACTTGGCATACGCTGACTTCCTGGCATGGGCATAATGAAATATACATTCGCTATCTCAAACAGAATCAAGCAGATAATGCCAATATAATATAGTTTTTTCATACATGATTATTTCACTGCCAGCGTTTCATTCACCATGCCGCACGTAAGCATTTTATCCCCAAAATAAGGATTCCTGATTTCCAACTTGTTGCTCAACCAAAATGCACCTTGGTCGCCAAAAGCCATCGGGCAATACTGCTGGTGAAGTGCTTGTTTGTTGCCGCCATAGTTTTTGATGAGCATGAATAGCTTGGCAGAAAGCTGATAAAAACTTAGTCTTTGTGCCTCAATATCAGTCGCTTGCTGTATTTGTTCGGCATCTGTTTTCAGGCTTTGCAGTGCCTCATTGGTGATGATGCGCGCCAGTTCGCCTGCTAACTTTTGTGTTTCGGTGGCATTGGAGGCTACAAAAGCATCTTTGAGAGGCAGGTACGCATTCACTATAGGTGCTATCTGTGTTTTATCAATCTTGGTGCTGTCAAAAGTTGGCACTTCCAACTTGATTTTCACTTTTTCCTCTTTTTTGGACATCTCGTGCTGATGACCTTCGTGGTTTTCTGCTTGTTGTTTCTTGTCGCCACAAGCTACTAACAAAGCAATGCTGAGAACGAAAATATAGTTTTTTAACATGGCTTTATGATGAGTTATAAATTATGAGTTATGAATTGTCTTGTGTCTTGTCCTGAAATAAGTTGACCTAAAGTGTCAGTTTTAATTTTGTTCAAATATAACTTTTTTAAGATGACAGGACAAGAAAATAGTGCCAAAACAAAAAAGTTACAGAATCGCATTTTTAGCGAAGAGTTCGAGAAACAAAAAGTAAAAGAGCTGATTGGGGCGGCAATCCGCCAAAAAATAATTCCCAAATTTAATATTTTTTATTTTTCCTACAAAACTATCATGCCTAACAGCACTTTGATAAAAAGAATAATTATTTTTGTTGAGTTAATTATGTAATAAAATAAACTATTGATAATCAAAACATTAATCTAACTCATTGATTATTAATAAAGAAAAATATGCGAAAAGATTATTTGAAAGGCGAAAAAGAAAGTCAAGATACAGAAGACAAAGAAATAGACCGCGCCCTGCGCCCACTTAGTTTTGAGGACTTTGCTGGTCAGGATAAGATTGTGGAAAACCTCAAAGTTTTTGTAGGGGCAGCGCGCAAACGCGGCGAGGCTCTTGACCACGTTTTGCTACATGGACCTCCTGGGCTTGGGAAAACAACTCTTTCGCATATCATCTCGAATGAGTTAAAATCAAAACTCAAAATCACCTCTGGTCCCGTATTAGAAAAGCCCAGCGATTTGGCAGGTTTGCTCACTAATTTAGAGAGTTTTGATGTACTTTTTATAGACGAAATTCACCGCCTGAATCCTGTGGTAGAGGAATATCTGTACTCTGCCATGGAAGATTACCGCATCGACATCATGCTTGATTCGGGACCCAATGCGCGTTCTATTCAGATAGGTCTGAACCCATTTACCCTCATTGGTGCGACCACGCGGGCGGGCTTGCTCACCTCCCCTTTGCGTGCGCGCTTTGGCATCAATGCTCGTCTGGAATACTACAATGCAGAACTACTAACGGCTATCGTAAAGCGTTCCGCCAAGATTTTAGAAACGCCCATTGAGGATATTGGCGCGTACGAGATTGCTCGCCGAAGTCGCGGTACGCCGCGCATAGCCAATAATCTTTTGCGCCGCACACGTGATTTTGCCCAAATGAAAGGAGATGGCACAATTACGCTGGCGATTGCTCAAATGGCACTTGATGCCCTGAATGTAGATGAAAATGGCTTAGATGAGATGGATAATCGCATTTTGCAGACCATCATTGAGAAGTTTGCAGGTGGTCCAGTAGGGCTTTCGACTATTGCTACCGCGTGTAGTGAGGAGGCAGAAACTATTGAGGAGGTCTATGAACCTTTCCTGATTCAAGAAGGCTACCTGAAACGCACCTCGCGCGGACGTGAGGCTACTGATTTGGCTTACAGGCACTTAAACCTTGTTCCGCCTGCTTTTGGAGGAAGTTTATTTCAGTAA
>JAAFJS010000068.1 GCA_013298985.1 Cytophagales bacterium | reverse complement strand
CTTCCGATCTAATCACCGCCTTGGTGCATTGGGTGAGTCCACGAATAAACTCGTCCTCACAGGAAACGATGTCAGTAATGGTAAACTGCCCTACTTCTCCTGCTTTGACCTTGCCAATGTTGAAGACGAGCAGAGAATCTTGCTGGGAAGTCCAGTTGCGGGTGCTGCGAAGGGGACGCACATATTTGGGGAAAAGGACATGAATGACAACATTTTCCGCATCTCCAAAGCCTGAATTGGAATAACGGACGGTGGTGCGATTTTCAAAGCACCTCCTTCTCCTGTCCGAGGCAATATCTACTGTCAAATAAGCGCAATCCACGACTTTGTTAAAAAAGTCAAAACCTGATTTGGTTTCTCCTGTGCCTGTAAAGGTGGTGGTGTAGGATTTGTCGCAGGTGGGTTGTATTACATTTTGCCTTGCTTTGGGAAGGATTTGAGAAATGACATAATCTCCCAAAGGAACTTGCAAGCTGTATTTGCCATCACTTGCCGTAGAAACGTAATAATCTCCTACTTTGACCATGATATTTCCAATGCCTTTTTCTAAATTATCTATTTTACAATTAGCATTATCATCATAAATCAAAGTGCCTGAAATGATATTTAAGTTTTCTATGATAAAGAAATCATCTTGACTAATTCCTGTTCCAGTAGATTTTGTTATACTAATTTTTCCTGTTGTAATGTTTGAAGGTGCAAAAGCTGTAATTAAAGTGTCACTATCTACCTTAAAGCTATTCGCTTCTACTCCGTTAAATTTGACAGAATTAACACCAGTAAAGCTAAATCCTTTAATTATTACACGATTAGTAATTTGATTATTTTTTGGAGTAAAAGAATTGATTTGGGGACTACATAAAATATAAGATTTTACAAAAAGACCGTTTGAAAATACATAATTGTATGCACAAGATGTATCATATAGATTTTCAGGAATATTAGGCAGACATTCAATAGAGTTATTTTCACATTCCAACATCATTAGAGCATTGGGTAGTTTGGGTAAAGACTTCAATCTATTATTTCTACAATATAATTCTTTTAATTTTTCAGGTAGTTTGGGTAAAGACCCTAATTGGTTAAGCATACAAGAAAGATAAATTAGGCTGTCAGGCAAATTAGGTAACGTGGAAAGTTTATAATTCACACTACAATCTAATTTCTCCAGTTTATTAGGTAAGTTAGGTAGTGAAGATAAGCCATTAGAAGCACAGTTTAAATATTTTAATGTTGATGGTAGAATTGGCAGGGCGGTTAAAGAATAATTTTGACTACAATTCAATACTTGTAGAGTATTTGGCAAGACAGGCAAAGAGGATAAGTGAACATTATATCCACAATACAATTCAAGAAGTGCATCAGGTAAATCAGGTAAACTTATACTACCAGTCGCTGTACAATTTAATATTTTTAGCGTGTTTGGAAATGTGATGTGTGAAAATGCAATTAAAGAATTGTAGCTAAAATCTAATTCTACTAAATTTTGAGGTAAATTAGGCAGAGTTTGTATAAAATTAGATTTACAAATTAGTTTCAATAGAGTATTAGGTAAAACAGGTAATGATGTTAAAGCATTTGCAGAGCAATCTAACTCTTTAAGATTTATGAAACTCTCCAATCCTGTTAAATCTTTTATTTGCTGATTATGAACATTTAACACTATTTTATTCACCACTCCATCACACCCCAAAATCAAAGAATCTCCCACCATACAAGAAGGATAATTTCCTGCTAAAAATGACCTAAAATTGGCATCAGGAATATACATTTTGGGTTTGTAGATGATGGTAAAGTTTTGTTGGCTTGTTGCTATGCTTCCATTACTAACTGTAATTTTTCCAGTAGTAGCACCATTAGGCACTACTGCT
The DNA here is from genome assembly GCA_013298985.1 of Cytophagales bacterium. Classification (GTDB taxonomy): domain Bacteria; phylum Bacteroidota; class Bacteroidia; order Cytophagales; family Thermoflexibacteraceae; genus Thermoflexibacter. The sequence goes on along the minus strand of JAAFJS010000068.1, from coordinate 22,208 downwards.
GTGATTTGAGTAGGGCTATCTACTTTGAAACTACTTGCTTCTACTCCATTGAATTTTACGGAGGTAACGCCAATAAAATTAGTACCTGTAATCACTACTACTTGATTGGTAGTTTGGTCATTTTGTGGCGTAAATGAAGTAATAGTGGGTGTTGGTGGGCAAAGCGTTTTTCCACAAGTAGAAGAAAAATTAGGATTTGTAGGAATATTAGGCAAGCAAGATATACTATTCCCTGTGCAATCTAATATTTGCAAACTGTTAGGAAGTGTAGGGAGAGAAGTAATCAGATTATCATTGCACAACAATCTTTGTAAGTTTGCTGGTAGGGTTGGTAAAGTGGTTAATTTATTTCTGCTACAAGCCAAAATTCGTATAATATTGTTTGGTAAGGTAGGCAATGATGTCAATTGGTTAACTTCACAACTTAAACTTGTTAAACTATTAGGGAGTGTTGGTAAAGAAGTTAGTCTATTAATTGTACAAGTTAAAAGCCTAAGGCTATTGGGCAAAGTAGGTAAAGAAGTGAGTTGATTATTATTACAATGCAAATCTTGTAAACTATTAGGCAAAGTAGGTAAAGAAGTGAGTTGATTACTAAAACAACTCAAAGTTTGTAAATTTGTAAAAGCCTCAAGTCCTGTCAAATTAGCAATACTTCTACCTGAAACATTTAATTCTGTTGCATTCACCACCGCATCACACCCCAAAAGTAAAGAATCTCCTACCATGCAAGAAGAATAATTTGATTTTAAAAATGTTCTAAAATTAGCATCGGGGATATACATCTTGGGAGCAGAACAAAGTATTTTACCACATGAGGAAGCAAAGTTGGGATTGGTAGGAATATTAGGTAGGCAAGTGATTAAATTGTCATGACAAACCAAATTTTCCAAACTATTGGGTAAAGTAGGTAAGGAAGTGAGTTTATTGTTATCACAATTCAATCTTTGTAAAGTATTCGGTAAGGTAGGTAAAGAAGTAAGACGATTATTATCACAACTTAAACCTTGCAAACTGTTAGGTAAGGTAGGTAAAGTAGTGAGTTGATTACGACTGCAGCCAAAATTTTGTAAACTATTAGGCAAAATAGGTAAAGTAGTGATTTGATTACCACTACAATCCAAATATGTTAAACTATTGGGCAAAGTAGGTAGAGAAGTGAGTTGATTATCACTAATAGACAACTCTTCCAAAGTATTAGGTAAAGTAGGTAAAGTGGTGATTTTATTAACGCCACAATTCAAATATCTTAAAGTAATAGGTAAAGTAGGTAAAGAAGTGATTTGATTACCACCACAATTTATTTCTTTCAAGCTATTAGGCAAATTTGGTAAAGAGGAGAGTTTATTAAATTGACACCAAAAATTAACCAAATTAATAGGTAAGGAAGGTAAAGAGGTGAGTTGGTTATCATTACAATAAAGAGCTAATAAGCTATTAGGTAGCGTTGGGAGAGAGGAAAGTTGGCTACTTTCACATGACAAAACTTGTAAACTATTAGGAAGTGTTGGTAAAACAGTAATCGGATTAGCACCACAGTATAACTCTTGCAAGTCATTAGGTAACGTAGGTAAGGAAGTAAGTCGATTATATCTACAATTCAATACTTTTAAATTTGTAAAGGCTTGAATACCTGTTAAATCTGCCATTTTTAAAGAATTTCTCTCATTAGAAACATCTAATTTCGTTTCATTCACCACCGCACTACACCCCAAAATCAAATTATCCCCACTAAAGCAAGCAGGATATTTTTGTTTCAAGAAAGCTCTGAAGTTTGCATCAGGAATAGCCATCGTCGTCTGCGCGTATGCGGCAGAAGTATGGAGAAAGAAAGAATAAATGCAAAAAACAAGTGCAGAAATTACACGCAGGGTAGTAAGTTTTGATTTCATGGATTGATGGTTTTTGTTTGAAAAAAATAGGTTTAGTGTTCAACAAAAAAGGAAATGAGCAGAAAATAGCGTACTATAATTTTATTTCCTTACTTGTGTAATGCAAAGTAATATGATTCTCCTTTCTCTGCAAAAATAATAGCTTTATTTCTTTGTTAATTTTTGGAAATTGTTAAAAAAGTGAAAGAAAATCTTGGGAAAATGCAAGAAATAAATCATCAAAGACCAATTAACAGCAGAAGAGTACCAAGAAATTCAAAAAAATGGAAGGAAAAAGAGGATTACTCCTCTACCCGCTAAAACCTTGCATTTCTCCATATTCAGCCTTTCGCTACAAAAATGTAAAACCTTTACAAAAAATCGTAAAGGTTTTTTGTTTTTGAAAAGAATCTGGCGAGAATAAGCAAAACCAAAGAATTATTTTTAGTTTTGAAAGCCAGTTTGGAAAACCAGATACCTTTGAAAGCCTAAAATTTAAGTCTTTTATTCATTCACTTTACACGTATTTACGACATTGATTTTCTTAGAAAAATACAAATATCAACTCATTTTTTTTGTACTTGGCGCAGTGTTTTTTATACCATTTATTGGCAATTTACATTTGTTCGACTGGGACGAAATCAATTTTGCCGAATGTGCGCGAGAAATGGTCATTACTGGTGATTACCTGCGAATGACGATGGATTATCTTCCTTTTAATGAGAAGCCTCCTTTCTTTATTTGGCAACAGGCTATCAGCATGAACCTATTTGGAATCAATGAGTTCGCTGCTCGTTTCCCAAATGCTATCTGTGGAGTCATTGCCTTGGTCATGCTTTTTAATATTGGCAAAAAACTCTACGATACCACCTTTGGCATTTTTTGGGCGGGAAGTTATTTTGGCTCTATTTTACCTCATTTTTATTTCAAATCAGGCATTATTGACCCTTTTTTTAATTTGTTTATTTTCTTAGGATTGTACTATTTTTTCTTGTTTTATCTCTTGTGGGCGGCAAAGAAAATGGCTCCTGACGACCGCAACAAATGGTATTATCTTTCACTTGCTTCCTTTTTTATTGGCTTGGCAATCCTGACCAAGGGTCCAGTGGCTTTTTTGGTGATTTCTTTGTGTATTGGCGTGTACTGGCTGGTGGGGATTTGGAAGCCAATGCGTGTATTTAAACCCCTGAAAATCAGCTTTTTCTTTAAGGAATACGCCTTATTTGCTATGGGGGCTTTGGTGGTAACATTGGTTTGGTATGGCATCGAATATATCTTGCATGGAAAGGAATTTATCATTGACTTTACGCGTAGGCAGTACGCCATGCTTTCCACCCATGATGCAGGGCATGAAGGCTTTGTAGGCTATCATTTTGTGGTGCTTTTGTTGGGCTGTTTTCCTGCTTCTATTTTTGCCTTAGCTTCATTTAAAAAACAAGTTCAAAACATTGATTACCAAATAGTTTTCAAATTGTTTATGCTCATTCTTTTTTGGGTAGTTTTGCTTTTATTTTCCTTTGTCAAAACCAAAATTGTGCATTATTCCTCACTTTGTTACTATCCGCTTACCTATTTTTCCGCCCTCACACTCTATCAAATTATGCAAGGGAAAATGGTGTATAAAAAATGGATAAGTGTTTCATTGTTAGTAGTTTGTGGGCTATGGGCTGCGATTGTGATAGCGATTCCATGGATAGGGCAAAATCCCCAACTGATTCAATCTTTGCTGGAAAACGACAAGTTTGCTCAGGCAAATTTCACTGCGGAGGTTAGCTGGACAGGCTGGGAGAGTTTAGTTGGCGTATATTTCATTGGTATTGTGATAGTTGGCATTTATTTTCTACAAAAAAATGAAATTCTCAAAGGTTTTATTTCACTTTTTGGTGGAACGGCAGTGATGTTGATGCTGGTTTTGATTTTTTACATTGGTCGCGTAGAACGCTACACGCAGCGCGCCGCGATTGAATTTTTAGAAGGATTGCAGGGCAGAGATTGCTATGTGATGACGATAGGCTACAAAAGCTACGCGCAGTATTTCTACGCCCAAACTCAGCCTGCCACCAAGCCACTTTTTGATGGAGATATAAGATGGCAGAATCACCTGTTTTACAGCAAGTTAGACCGAGATTTTTACGTACTCACCAAAAATACTTCGGAAAACGAACTGCTGGAACTGATAAAACCCAATCCGCAAGCATGGAAACGGCTGTACGCAAAAAATGGATTTGTTTTTTATGTAAAATCAAAGGGAAATAAGTAGCTGAGTGCTATTTTTTCGTTCATTATTTCTAAATTTGTCAAAATAGCATATCCTTTATAAAAAAATCATGGTGAAAACAATCAAAATAGAAAACTTTAAATCTATCCAAAGCCTTGAAATAGAGTTGGGCAGAGTCAATGTTTTTATTGGTGAAAATGGCTGTGGGAAAACAAATATTTTGGAAGCAATAACCATGGGAAGTGCGGCGGCGGCAAATAAATTGGACAATGAATTTTTAGCAAATAGAGGAATTAGGGTTACTGAGCCAAGATACATGAAGTCGGGATTTGAGAAAGAGAATGAGGGAAAGGATACAATTATTGAAGTTGAACAAGATATTGATAATCTTAGAATTATAGATTTTATGTCATATTCCCCTGAAAACTACATACTTAGAAAATATGAATCTGATTCCTTGATAGAAAATTTAGGTGTAAATGGCGAAGGTTTACTAAGAATGTTGGAAAGATTATATAAAGAAAATAAGTTAGATGAAATCAAAGAAAACTTAGCTTTGATAGATTGGTTTGATGATTTTGAGATAATCAATGACGCATTTAGAGGCTCTTATTTGAGGATTAAAGATAGGTTTTTGAATGAAGAAATGACCTACAGCAGTTTTAAAAGCGTGAATGAAGGCTTTTTATTTTTGCTTTTTTACCTTACTTTATTTATCAGCAATTATACACCTAAGTTTTTTGCGATAGATAATATTGATAATGCGCTGAATCCAAAATTAGGAATGAGGTTAGTTAAAGTATTAGCTGAATTGGCACAAAAGCATGATAAACAAGTGATTATGACTACGCATAATCCTGCGATTCTTGATGGCTTAAACCTAAATGATGAAGAGCAACGTCTTTTTGCCATTTACCGCAATGCAGACGGGCATACCAAAGCAAGGCGTATCCTGAAACCTGAAATTCCTCATGGTGTAGAACCTGCTCGTATGTCAGAGCTTTTTTTGCGCGGTGCGATTGGTGGAATCCCTAAAAACTTTTAACCTGATTGGCTATGTTTTCATTTGGCATTGTTTCAGAAGGTATTACAGACCAAATAGTAATTGAAAATATCCTATTTGGTGTTTTCAATAATCCAGATTTGGTGATTAATTATTTATTGCCATTGAGAGATGAAACTGATGAGAATCGTATGGAGAAACCCAGTAATTGGGTAGAAGTTTTTGAATATTGTGCTTCTACCAAGTTAAAACAAGAAATCCAAATCAATGATTTTCTCATTATTCAGATAGATACAGATGCTCTTTTAGGAGATAGTATATCGGAAAAATACAAAATTTTTCTAAAGAATGAAATGCTTGTTCCTGAAATTATTGAGCAGGTCAAAAATAAGTGTATTAGCTTAATAACAGAAGAATTTTACAATATATATACGCATAAAATCATTTTTGGTATTTCAGTTCACTCGATAGAATGTTGGTTATTACCTATTTATTTTTCTAATCAGACCACAAAAGCAAGTAAAACGGTGAATTGTCTGAAAACCCTCAATGAAGTTTTACCTCAAAAAGAAGGTTTTTACATTGACAAAAAAGAGCCAAAATATTATCGCAAAATCTCAAAATACTACAAAAAGCAAAAAAACTTATTTGATAGCTATACTGAAAACCCAAGCCTACAAATTTTCGTCGAAGAAGTCAAAAGTAAAACCATACCCTTACCATGAAAAAACATACGCGTTTTCTTCCCTTAGTCAAAAATGATGTTTGGCTTGAGCCTTATTATCAGGAAATTACAAGGCGATTTTTGCACTTTCACCAAACTATTTTTGGCTTGGAAACGGCGCATCATAGCCTCTATGACTTTGCGGGTAATCACCATTTTTTGGGGCTGAACTATGATGAAGACCTCAAAGGTTGGCACTATCGCGAGTGGGCGCCTGCGGCAAAGGCACTCTTCCTCATAGGCGATTTTAACCAATGGGACAAGGTTTCTCACCCTTTGAAACAAAATAAAGAGGGTATTTGGGAAATATTTTTGGCTGATGAAACCTACAGCAAAACGTTTACACACCAAAGCAAATTTAAGGTATGTATTCACTCGCAGGTGGGTGAGTTGGCGCGTATTCCGCCTTACGTCAGGCGCGTAGTCCAAGATGACGCTACCAAAGATTTCGCGGCGCAGCTATGGAATCCTCCCACAAATTTTGACTGGGAAGATGATGATGAAAACCAAAGTAAAGTGCTTGATAGCCTGAAAGATAACTTGCTCATTTACGAATGTCATCTGGGCATGGCGCAAGAGAAAGAAGGTGTGGGGACATATACAGAATTTGCAGAAAATATTTTGCCAAGAGTCAAGGCGTTGGGCTATAATGCGATACAAATGATGGCAATTCACGAACACCCTTACTATGGGTCATTTGGCTATCACGTATCAAGTTTTTTTGCGCCTTCTTCGCGTTTTGGCACGCCCGAAGAACTCAAATCTTTGATACAAAAAGCACACGAACTGGGCATTGCTGTTATTATGGATATAGTTCATTCTCACGCAGTTAAAAATATTTATGAAGGATTAACTTCGTTTGATGGTACAGATTATCAGTACTTCCACGCGGGCGAACGCGGCAACCATGAAGGCTGGGATTCCAAACTTTTTGATTACAGCAAAAAAGAAGTATTGCAATTTTTACTTTCTAATGTACGCTATTGGTTAGAGGAATTTCATTTTGACGGCTTCCGTTTTGATGGCGTAACTTCCATGCTTTATCATCATCATGGCTTAGAAGTTTCCTTTGATTCATTGGAAAAATATTACGATATGGGCGTGGATACTGATGCGATTACCTATCTCCAATTAGCTAATGCGCTGATTCACAGTTTGGACGAACGCTATATTTCTATTGCCGAAGACATGAGTGGAATGCCTGGCACCTGTCGCCCTATTGCTGAAGGTGGCTTAGGGTTTGATTATCGCTTGGGCATGGGTATTCCTGATTACTGGATAAAATTATTGAAAGAAAAGCCTGATGAGGCTTGGCAGATGGGCGAAATGTGGTATGTGATGACCAACCGTCGCTACAACGAAAAAACGGTGTCTTATGCAGAATCGCACGACCAGGCAATGGTAGGTGATAAAACGCTGGCTTTCTGGCTCATGGACAAGGAAATGTACTTTTCTATGAGCAAAGATACGCCCAATCTGGCAGTAGATAGAGGCATTGCACTTCACAAAATGATTCGCCTTTTTACGCTCAGTTTGGGCGGAGATGCCTACCTGACCTTTATGGGCAACGAATTTGGACACCCTGAGTGGATTGACTTCCCGCGCGAGGGCAATGCTTGGAGCTACAAACACGCACGCCGCCAGTGGAGCTTGGCAGATAATGGGCTTTTGCGGTACGAATTTCTCCAAGACTTCGACAAGGCAATGGTCAAACTAACTACTGATTATCACCTACTTAAAAACATTCCAACCAGCAATCCTGCCCGCCAGCTTAATATGGACGAGGGAAATAAAATCATCATTTTTGAACGTGCAAACCTTATTTTTGTTTTTAACTTTCATATTACGAACGCGATTCCTAACTACAAATTTTGGCTTCCCGAAGCAGGAAAGTATCAAGTAGTGTTGAACTCTGACGAGGAGCAGTTTGGTGGGTTTGGCAGAATAAAGTCTGATACAGAATACTTTACAATAGTAGAAACCACAGAGATTGATGAAGAAACAAGCATCACAGGGAATTATTTGCATATTTATATCCCCAACAGAACGGTACTCGTCTTTAAAAAAATGGACTAAGCTACGCTGGTTCAAGGTTCTCTTGGTTCAAGACTAAGTCTTGAATCCTACTGGTTCAAGCGTAACGCTTGAACCAGTAGTAGATTCAGCCTTGCACTAAATAAACCTTAACGGGCTTGTAAACTGCAATTATTTAAGTATTTATCTAATAAAAAACAAAACCTACACAAATTTTTCTACTTTCACAAAAAATAGTATTACTTTTGACCATACCAACAATACCTATCACCAAACCCCATTTTTTTACAAACCTTTTCTACATTTTCAATGTTTTAACGTTGAGTTAAAGAGTAAAACAAGCAATACATAATCAAATGAGCTTATCTTCTATCAGTATCCAACGACCCGTTTTTACGATTGTGATGAATTTGGTCATCATCATTTTTGGGTACATTGGTTTTTCCTCTTTGGGCATACGCGAGTATCCGAGCATAGAGTCGCCAGTGATTACGGTCAATACGCGCTATGTAGGTGCAAATGCGGAAATTATCGAATCTCAAATCACCGAGCCTTTGGAAGAAGCGATTAATGGTATCGCGGGCGTAACCAGTATGACCTCGACCAGTCGCGATGGTTCAAGCAGTATTTCGGTGGAGTTTACCTTAGAGGTCGACTTAGAAACGGCGGCAAATGATGTACGCGATAAGGTTTCGGGCGCGCTGGACAGACTCCCACCAGAGGCAGACCCTCCAAGAATCGCCAAAGCGGACGTAGATGGTGGCACTATCATTATTTTGAATGCCAAGAGTAGCAAACGTTCTCTGCTGGACTTGAACGCCATTGGGGAAACTTTGATTAAAGAACGACTACAAACTATTCCTGGTGTAAGTGAAGTACAGATTTGGGGGGAGAAAAAATATGCCATGCGATTGGAAATAGACTTGGCAAAACTTGCTGCTTATCAAATCACGCCTTTGGAGGTACGTACTGCCCTTACTCGCGAAAACGTGGAACTGCCAAGCGGTAGGATTGAAGGAAGCAATACAGAACTAAGTGTAAAAACAATGGGTCGCCTGACCAATATTGAGGAGTTTAACAACTTGGTTATCAAGCAAGAAGGTGATAGATTAGTGCGTTTCAAAGACATTGGGCAGGTGCGTCTATCCCCTGAAAATGAACGTACTATGTTTCGTAGAGATGGAACAACGATGGTTGCCTACGCGATTTCTGCCCAGCCAGGCTCTAACCACATTGATATTTCTGAAAACTTTTACAAACGCTTAGAACAAATCCGAAAAGACCTTCCAGAAGATATAGAATTGGTGATTGGTTTTGATAATACCAAATATATTCGAGCCTCCATAGCAGAAGTGGAAGAAAGCGTTTTTGTTGCTTTTGGATTAGTAGTAACGATTATTTTCTTGTTTTTGAGGGATTGGCGCACCACAATTATTCCTGTGTTGGCGATTCCTATTTCTCTGGTTGGTGCATTTTTTATTATGTACGTGGCTGGTTTTTCTATTAACGTATTGACTTTGTTGGGGATAGTGCTGGCGATTGGGCTGGTCGTAGATGATGCGATTGTAGTATTGGAAAATATTTATACCAAAATAGAAGATGGCATGAAACCCTTAGAGGCTGCTTACAAAGGCTCTGCCGAAATTTTCTTTGCAGTTATCTCGACCACCATCACGCTTGCGGCAGTGTTTATGCCTGTGATTTTCTTGCAGGGCATTACGGGCAGGCTTTTCAAAGAATTTGGGATTGTGGTAGCTGGTTCGGTCATTATTTCAGCCTTTGTCGCACTTACTTTGACAGTCATGCTTTCTGCTAAGATATTGAAACACAGAGAAAAACATAATTGGTTTTACAATATTACAGAACCGTTTTTTGTGGGTTTGAATAAATTTTATCAAAATACACTTTATGCTTTTATGAAAGTGCGTTGGGTGGCTTTCCCTCTGTTGGCATTGGCTATTTTTGTCATTTATCAGATATTCAACCTTTTACCTACTGAGTTAGCTCCCTTAGAAGACCGTTCGGGCTTGCGGATTATGGCGACCATGCCCGAAGGCACTACTTTTGAAGCGATGGACGAGTTTATGGTAACGGCTGGTAAATTTATGGACACGCAAATCAATGAGCAAGAAAAAGAGGCACTCATCACGATTACTTCCCCACCTTTTGCGGGTGGCGCGTCAAATATGGGCATGATACGCTTGGTATTGAAACCCGCAGACAAGCGCAAACGCACCCAACAGCAAATCGCCGATACGCTTTCTAAAGTGCTGAAACAAATGACTGATGCCAGAACGATTGTCATTCAAGAGCCAACCATTGGCGGTAGGCGTAGCGGACAACCTGTTCAGTATGTATTACAAGCGTCCACGCTTGACAAACTCATCAAAATTATCCCTGATTTCATGGCTGAGGTGAGCCAGCACCCCGATTTGTCGTCGGCTGATGTCAGTTTGAAATTTACCAAACCAGAAATTCGGATAGAAATTGACCGCGAAAAGGCAAGCAATTTGGGCGTTTCTGTGGCTGATGTTGCCCAAACTTTGCAGCTTGGTTTTAGTGGACAACGCTTTGGTTACTTTATGATGAATGGCAAACAATACTCAGTCATAGGCGAACTGAAAAGAGAAGACCGCAATAAGCCTTTGGATTTGAAGTCTTTATACGTAAAAAATCGTGCAGGAAAACTCATTCAATTGGACAACTTGGTAAAATTGACAGAAAATAGTAGCCCACCTGCGCTTTCTCGCTACAATCGCTTTGTGTCTGCGACTATTTCCGCAAATCCTGCCACAGGTAAAACCATAGGGCAGGGATTAGCCGCCATGGACGAAATCACCCAAAAAATACGCGCCAAAACAGGGGAAAATTTTACGACCGCACTGGCAGGGCAATCCAAAGAGTTTGTGGAAAGTTCATCGAGTTTGGCATTTGCTTTTATCTTGGCTTTGACCCTGATTTACTTGGTCTTAGCGGCGCAGTTTGAGAGTTTTCGCGACCCATTTATCATCATGCTGACCGTACCTTTGGCATTGGCAGGCGCGTTATTTTCGCTTTGGTACACCAACCAAACCATGAATATTTTTAGTCAAATTGGTATGATTATGCTCATTGGCTTGGTTACAAAAAATGCAATTTTGATTGTAGAGTTTGCCAACCAGCGCAAAGAGCAGGGTTTGAGCAAGTTAGAAGCGGTCAAGGAAGCGGCAATCTCTCGTTTCCGCCCTATTTTGATGACTACACTTTCTACTGTTTTAGGGATTTTACCGATTGCGCTTGCACTTGGGGCGGGTTCGGAAAGTCGCGTAGGCATGGGGATTTCGGTCGTAGGTGGTATGTTACTTGCCACAGGATTAACGCTTTACATGATTCCTGCACTTTATTCTTATCTCTCCACCGAACATACGCACGTACAAACATTAGAGGAGCTCACAGAGGAAAAAGAAAAGGAAGAGGTAGCTTTAGTATAAATCTAATAGACTTGTTCAATATTGATAATCAAGAGTATATAAAATATTTTATTTTCCCGAATAAATTAGAACACAGATGACACTGATTTTGCGGATTTTCACGAATCACAATCATCAAAAATCAGTGTATATCAGTAGAATCCGTTTTATCTGTGTGCTAAATTTGTCAAAATTGTCGTATAAGCTTTCTAAAATATTGAAAATCAAATTTGAACAAGTCTAATATAAAATGTATATATGATTTTTAGAAAAAGAATGTTTTGATGACACAAAAACAAATACAGGTAGTTAGAAACTCAATGCAGAGCAGTGTATTGGCAAACGAATAAATTTTTGATAATCAATATTTTATATAGTTTTTTGTTTTTTTTAACAGCATAAACGAATCACAAGCACCTACTTACCCGTAAAAATTGTTTGTAATTATATTTCATTCTCAAGTATTTTTTCTAAGTTTGAGAATTGTTATGCAAGCATACTAAATTTTCAATGAACAGCCAAAATTTGGAATCTGGAATAAAATACAAAATAACAATTAACTATATAACACCTAACTATTCAACTATTAAATAATTCATAACTCCAATACAATCATGAACGCATATATAGTAGCAGGTTATAGAACCGCAGTAGGAAAATCAAGCAGAGGTGGTTTCAGATTTACGCGCCCTGACGACCTCGCCGCCGATGTAATTAAGCATTTGGTAGGCTCTGTCCCCAATTTTGACCCTGCGGAGGTCGATGACATCATCGTGGGCAATGCCGTTCCCGAAGCGGAACAAGGTATGCAGATGGGGCGCATGATTTCGCTTTTGTCCCTGCCTATCAATGTGGCGGGCTTGCTCATCAACCGCTACTGTGGCTCTGGTGTAGAGGCAATTTCGCTTGCCTCTGCCAAGATTAATGCAGGCATGGCGGATTGTATGATAGCGGGTGGTACAGAATCTATGTCTTTGCTCCCAATGATGGGCTACAAAGTTGCCCTAAACTGGAAAATTGCAGAAAAACACCCTGAATATTATTTGGGAATGGGCTTAACTGCCGAGCAAGTAGCCAAAGATTACAAAATTTCCAGAGAAGACCAAGATGTTTTTTCTTACAATTCTCACCAAAAAGCGATGGCAGCAATTCAGTCAGGCAAGTTCAAAGAAGAAATTGTGCCAATTACGGTTAGAGAAACCTATTTAGATGAAAGTGGAAAAAAGAAAACCAAAGAATCTATCGTAGCCACAGATGAGGGGCCAAGAGGCGACACTTCCGTAGAAGCATTGGCAAAGTTGAAGCCTGCCTTCGCAATGGGCGGCTCTGTAACGGCAGGTAATTCTTCGCAAACCTCTGACGGTGCGGCATTTGTGCTGATAATGTCTGAGCAAATAGTACAACGCTACAACCTCAAACCTATCGCCAGAATGATGGCTTATTCGGTAACGGGCGTAGAGCCACGTATCATGGGCATCGGACCTGTGGCAGCTATTCCAAAGGCATTAAAGCAAGCTGGTTTGAAACTCCAAGACATAGACCAAATAGAACTAAATGAGGCATTTGCGGCTCAGGCTTTAGGCGTAATTCGCACACTGGACATCGACATCAGCAAGGTAAACCCAAATGGTGGCGCGATAGCACTCGGACACCCACTTGGCTGTACGGGCGCAAAACTTTCTATCCAGCTTTTCAACGAAATGAGAAGAAGAAAACAAAAATACGGTATGGTAAGTGCCTGTGTAGGTGGCGGACAAGGCGTGGCTGGCATTTATGAACTGTTGAATTAGAAAAACAAATTTTATCCAAAATTAATGTTATTCAAATTGGTGGCAATTTCGGTCTTAGCACTGTTGTTATTTTGTATAGATTTCTATGTTTTTCAGGCGATTAAGGTAGTTTTTGATAATAAAAGTGCAAACACTACCAAAGCAATTTATTGGACTTTTTGGGTCGTAAATTTGCTGACCATCGCAGGCGTTATTGCCTACAATCTCTTACCGCGTAATGGTTTTACATTGACCGTTACGCGGTTTGTATTGGTGTGGTCTGTCATTTTTTATTTCTCTAAGTTATTCACTGTCTTGTTTTTAGCCTTTGATGATTTGATTCGCTTAGGGCAGTGGGTGTACTTTAAAGTGGTGGGTTTCCCAGTCGCAGAAAGCCAAATAGCTACGCCAGACCAAACAAACACAGAAACAATTTCTCGGTCTGAGTTTTTGAGTAAGGCAGGATTAGTAGCTGCCGTAACGCCCTTGCTAACAAGCAGTTATGGTATTCTCTCAGGCGCGCACGACTACCAAGTGCATCGGAAAATACTGTACTTGCCTAACCTACCCAAATCGTTTGACGGCTTGCGCTTTGCCCAACTTTCGGATATACATTCTGGTAGTTTTTTTAATAAAGTGGCTGTCAAGGGTGGTGTGGAGATGCTTTTGAAGGAAAAGCCTGATTTAGTGTTTTTTACAGGTGATTTGGTGAACAATGTGGCAAGCGAAATGAAAGAATACCAAGACATTTTTGGTAAAGTCAAAGCTCCACTGGGCGTTTACAGCACGCTGGGCAACCACGATTATGGTGATTATGCGCTGTGGGATTCCCCTGAAGAAAAACGAAAAAATTTGCAGGAATTAAAGGACACGCACGCACGCATGGGCTGGAATCTGCTCATGAACAAGCATAAATTGATAGAACAAGGCGGAGATAAAATAGCGATTTTGGGTATAGAAAATTGGAGTGCGAAGGGGCGTTTTCCCAAATATGGAAGTTTGGAAAAAGCACACCAAAATACAGAAGAAGCAAGTACCAAAATTCTACTTTCCCATGACCCAAGTCACTGGAAAGCAGAGGTTTTGGGCAAATACCAAGACATAGACCTCATGCTTGCGGGGCATACACACGGAATGCAATTTGGCGTGGAAATTGGCAACTTTCGCTGGAGTCCCGTTCAGTATTTTTATGAAGAATGGGCTGACCTATATTCAGAAAAAAAGCAACATTTATACGTTAATCGCGGCTTTGGCTACATTGGTTATCCTGGTCGCATAGGAATTTTGCCAGAAATCACGATTTTTGAGTTGAAAAGAGGATAAGTAGTTTAATTTACAACCACATTTTCATTTGTTCCTCCGTAAGGTTGCCGCCACAGATAATCGTACCCACTCTTTTATTTTCGAATAGCGTTCTATTTTCTATAATGGCGGCAATCCCTACCGCGCCCGAAGGCTCTACTACCAAGCCTGCGTGGGCGTGCAAAAGTTTCATAGCGTCCAAAATTATTTCTTCTTTGACAAGTAAACTGCTGTCTATCAAGCCGTTCATGTCGTCTAATGCTTGCTGGATAGGAACTCTCACGCCAATTCCATCTGCAATGGTTTGGGTTTTGTCGTGCATGACTAATTTCCCACTTTGGAGGGACTCAACCATAGCAGGTGCGCCAACTGACTGAATAGCAATGAGTTGTGTTTTAGGGCTTTTTGCCTTCATCACTGTCGCTATGCCATTAAAAAGTGCGCCATTTCCCAAAGGAATCAGCAGAAAATCAAGCTGTTGGGATAGCTTGAGCAGTTCCAGCCCAATCGTCCCTGCGCCTACCAGCGTTTCCACGTCCTGCGCGTCCTCCACAAATCGGGTTCCTTTTTCTTTGCCCACGCGCCTTGCCTCCTCTTTGGCACTGTCAAAATCACCTCCAAACAAAATGACTTCCGCGCCTAAGTCCTTCATTCTCCGTATTTTCAAGAGATTAGCCTTTGTGCTGGCATAAACAGTCAAGCCAATATTTTGTTTGCGACAGCTGTACGCCATCGCCTGCCCAAAGTTGCCCGCACTTGCACAAATGAGTTTTTTTTCTGTTGTTTTTGAAATCAAAAAATCAGCTCCTCGCCCTTTGAAAGAACGAATAGGATTTTGTGTTTCCACTTTCAGTAGCATTTCACAACCCAAGCGCGCGCCCAAAGGCTCACATACATATTGAGGAGAATGTAAAAATACAGTGTCAATCAGTGCATTTGCTATTTCTATGTCATTGATGGAGAGTCGCTTATGAGTCATACTTTGAAATTTTTATGGGTTTTTTGCGTAAGTCCCAGCTAATTTACAAATACTTTGTCTGAATAGCCTTAATGGTTTCGTCTATATTTTTGGCACCAATCGCATCACCAATCGTTACAAACTTCCACCCATTTGCTTCTCTAACCATTTTGCCCATAATCATGGAAACTTTACCTGCAAAAGCTGGCTCGGCGGAGAGATTAAAGGTAGCAAAAACGGAAACTACTTCCTGCGGTTTGCCCTCAAAAATGCGAATTTTGGAGTAGGGAATCGTCGCAAAGTCCTGCCCTTTGAACGAGTTGATGTAAAAGAAAATCTGCTTGATGTCAGGATTTACATTTTTCAAGTTCACCTGAATCACCTCATTGTCAAAGTCATCTGCCTTATCCAAGTCGCCTTTGCGGTCGTCGCCACTGTGCTTGATGGCTTGGTCTTTGGAGAGCAGTTTGCGGTAATAGACGGTATCAACCATCACACCGTTTCCGTCGAACATACTCACGCTACCGTCCAAATCTACGGTTTCGGTTTCATTGAAAAAGCTAATCATAAATTTTTTCTGAATTGCTCCCCAGTTGATGCCTACGCAGATTTCTTCTAATTTTCTTTCTTCTTTGACCAAAGAAATAGAGCTTCCTTTGGAAAGATTTATGCCTGTTTTTTTGTTGAGTTCTATGGACATTTTTTTTATTGTTTATGATTATGATTTTTTTGAAAAGTGTTTGAGATATACTTTATCTCTGTTCATTTACTATCTTCTTCATTTTTTGATAAATCTCATCTGAGTTTTCTATATCTTTGAGATAAATACCATTTCTTGCTGCCTCCCACCATGAGCCGTTTCTGCCTCCACTCGCACTATTAGGAATTTCTAAATGAATAGAACCTAAACCAAACATTTTTTGGATAAATCCTTTTCTCAGATGCACTTCCAATATTCTTTTGAGAGTAATAGATTTTTTTTCAATACTCAAAAAACCTTCTACATACTCTATTTTATCTTTATAAATTGTGTAAACTGTTTTTTTATACATCATTTTTGTATAAAAAAATATAAAAATTGGAGTAACAACAAAGATAAGAAAGAAAACTAAAACTCCAAAAAACACAAAGCTAATAGCCTCATTATTAATTATTTCTGAAAAAGGCAGTGATAAAACAAATTTTTTAATGAAATCAACATTTTGTAAGAAACCGCCAAGGATTCCTCCAAAAAAGCCTGTACCCCAGATTGTCATGAAATATAAAGTTGGATTTGAATAAATTCTCAATAGTATCAGTCTATTTCTAAACTTGGAAGCTAACTGAAAAAGTATTGCGTTTGGTTGCTCTAAAGGCTTTTCCTCAGACTTCACTACAGGAGGTAAATCTGGCATTTTGCTAAAATATTCGGATAAAACCTCTGGAATTTTTATTTCCTTATGTGTTTGTGGGGATTCAGTTTCTACTTGTTGCAATAAATTTGCACCACAATTCATACAGAATTTCGCTTGGGAAACGATAATTTGAGTTCCACAATTCCAACAAAAACTTTGTGCCATGTTTTATGATTTTGAATCTGATTTTTAGGTTATCTATGATAATTTGTATAGTAATTCAGTCAGGAGTATTTTTTTCAACTCAATTTTATTTTACTAAGGAATGTTTCTCCTTAAAAGAGAAACATTCCTTCATAGTTTTTTACGAATACGCGTTCACATACGTTTGTAAGCCCCCATTGGAGCCAATACCCGAAGCGATAAAAGTCCAGTCGCCATCTATTTTTTTGAGCTTACCAAACTCCACATCTGCAAAGTTAGAGAACTCAGCATCAAGGTCATAGCGCAATACTTCACGCTTGCTCTCTACATCTACGATTCGAATGTAGGCATCTCCCAAATGTCCAAAATTTTGGCGGCGGGCTGTTGCTTCATGGATACTGACCGTAATCAAAATCTCGTGGATGCGCGTGTCGATAGCGGGCAGATTCGCCAAAATCATCTCATCATCTTCGTCGCCTGCGCCAGTGCGGTTGTCGCCCGTATGCTGCAAAGAGCCGTCCAGCGATTTGAGGTTATTGTAAAACACAAAGAACTCATCAGCAGGCAGTTTGCCGTTTGCGCCAAGCATGAACACCGAAGCGTCTAAGTCCACCTGTGCGCCCGCTTTGAGTTCCCAGCCCAAGCCAATCATAATTTTCTTTAATGCAGGTTCTTTTTTGCTGAGGTTGAACGTTCCTCCTTTTTTCAATGAAATTGCCATATTTTTTAGTTATGAGTTATTAATTATGAGTTATTTATTTGAATAGTTAAATTGCTAAAAATACTACAGCTAAGTTGTTTTTAATTCTTCATTCCAGATTCCCTGATTCCAGATTATACATTTGGTTATTTTTCACTCATAAGCATTTACGTACCCTTCGAGTCCCTTCGTGCCGCCAATGCCCGAAGCGACGAAATGCCATTCATTATCAATGCGTTGTAACTTGCCAAACTCCACATCAGTATATTTACTGAAGCTGTCATCTAAATCATAAGTGAGGATTTCGCGCTTGGTTTCTACATCTACCAATCTGATGTAGGCATCTTGGAGCAAGCCAAAGCTATGGCGGCGTACCATTGCCTCGTGAATCGTTACCACTATCAAGATTTCTTGGACGCGCTTGTCTATCAGGTTCAGATTAGCTAAAATCATCTCATCATCTCCATCACCAATACCTGTGCGGTTATCGCCAGTATGTTTGACTGAACCATCAGGAGATTTGAGGTTATTATAAAACACAAAATATTCATTTGCAGGAAGTTTACCGTTATCGCCCAGCATGAAAGCCGAAGCATCTAAATCCACGCTATTCCCTGATTTGAGTTCCCAGCCTACCCCAATCATGATTTTTTGTAGGGAAGGTTCTTTTTTAGAAAGGTTAAAAGCACTCCCTTTTTTTAAAGTAATTGAAGCCATTTTTTTTAGTTATAAGCGGTTCGCCGCTGCGGTTATAAGTGATTAGTTATGAGTGATTTATTAAAATTAGGACTTACGGTTGTGTTCCACCGTTCCACTACGGGTTTAACACGTGAAACAGTGTATAGAGCCATTTTTCATGTGTTGCACCCCGCGTATTTTCACATGAAAAACGTAAGTCAGTTATTTGTTATCTTAATTTATTATTTTTCATTTCCGATTTTCAGATTCCTCATTCCAGATTTTCTTACGCATACGCATTTACGTACCCTTCGAGTCCCTTTGTGCCGCCAATGCCCGAAGCAACGAAATGCCATTCATTATCAATGCGTTGCAACTTGCCAAACTCTATATCTGTACTGCTCGCAAAACTTTCATCTAAGTCAAAGCTAAGGATTTCACGCTTAGTTTCCACATCTACCAATCTGATATAAGCATCTTTGAGTAAGCCAAAGCTATGGCGGCGAGTAACTGCATCATGTATGGTTACGACGATAAGTATCTCATTTACTTTGCTGTCTATCATATTGAGGTTTGCCAAAATCATCTCATCATCTTCCTCGCCCGCCCCATTGCGGTTGTCGCCTGTATGCTGAATAGAGCCGTCAGGAGATTTGAGGTTATTGTAAAATATAAAGAACTCATCGGCAGGCAGTTTGCCGTTTCCGCCAATCATAAACACCGAAGCGTCCAAGTCAAGCAGAGAAGTCGTTTTGAGTTCCCAGCCCAAGCCAATCATGATTTTTTTCAGGCTTGGTTCTTTCTTTGATAAATTAAAACTATGACCTTTTTTTAATTGAATTGACATCTTTTTTTTAGTTATGAGTTATAAATTATGAGTTCTTTTTTTTCTAATTATTTGATGATTTTATGCTAAGGTAGCTCCCACCGTTAAAACGGTGGGTTAAAAATAACATCTCGCTTTATGCCCGCAGTGGAACTGGGGACGGGTGTTCTACAAACCTTTTTAGAGTTCTACTATTTTTAATTATTTGATTATTAACATATTATACTTTTATTTATAATCTTTATATTTATTGTATAGGTAAATTCCTATGGTTAAAAAGAAGAATATACCTCCTAAAAGTAGTAATTGAAATTGATAGGCTTCTCTGAAAGAATCTAACCTTCCTTCCTTTATATTTTTAGGATTATAGCACACGCTTGCTTCTTCTCCTATCTGATAAAGGCTTGTATCACCATAAGTATTGCCCTGAATTTTTATGAGATTATCTTCTGCTGTGTACTCAATAATAGGTGTAAAGGTAGAAGGCTTATTATTCCTTTTATTCTCCAAATAACCTGTAACTTTACCTTTTACAAATACAGCATTTTGTCGGAAAATGTAACTTTCTAAGAGTAAATAGGAAAGTATCAAAATCACAAATACTGAAAATATTATAAAATATATTCCTACTTTTCTTTGATTCTTTTTCTTTTCGTAATCCTCCATAGTTATTGTTTTTGTTTGAAATTTCTACTTAAAAAAGTCATCTAATAATTTTTGTTTGTCATCTTTTTGAGGTTCTTCTTTTTTTACCTCTTCTTTGCCGTTGTCAGAGTCTTCTCTGACAACTTTACTTTGTGTATTGGAAAAAAATCCATCAATGATATTTTCCGCATTTTTAACTACTTGATTATCTGTGTTTTTAAAGAAGCTATCAAGGTCTATTTTTGTTTTCTCTTCCTTTGCTTTGCTGTTGTCAGTGTCCCTACTGACAACATTCCCACTCACGTTCCCCCCTTTCATTTGCGAAAATAGCAAATCTACTTTCTTATTTTTGTTTTCGTCTATCAGCCTTTGGCGTTCGCGCTCCTCCTTGTCAATGTCAGAAAGCAAATTTGCAAAACTACTATTTAGTTGCTCTACTTTGGAAGGTTTGCCCAATAGCCTATCTACCTCAGCCTCAGCCGAGTCCGTTTGCAAAGAATTTAGCACATTGGTCATGGTTTCCATTTGCAGCGCATCTTGCTCCAGTTGGTCAAAATGGAGGTCAGTAACTTGACTCAGTTCAGTCAGTTGCTGGGAGATTTCCGCCTGCGTTTTGGCATTGGTCAGCTTTGCAGAGAGCAGCACCTCTTTGGTTTGTAGCTCATCTATTTTGAGCTTCATCTGATGCTGTTGAAACTGCAAGTGCGAAATGGTCTGCAAAATATTATTGTTAAGTGCTTCGTACTGCGCTACTTGCTTGTCTATCAACTCTTTCTGCGTCAAGATTTGCTTTGCTTCTTGTTCTTTTTTCTTTTTTACGAGGTCTGTCGCTTCCTTATGCAGTTTTGCTGCATCACTTTTATAGGCATCAAGTTTTCTTTGAATCTCATATTGGCTCACTTGTGCGTTTTTGATTGCCACGCTACTATCCTGAATAGAAAGTGTCATCTCATAAACTGCCCTCTGAATCATTACGGACGGACTTTCCTCGATTTGCGAATTTACTTTGAAAATGTTGCGGATACGTTTCCACATAGTTTGTTTTGAAAATTTTGAAAGCGAATGTAAGATAAAAAACGAAAGTGGGGTATTTTGGTTGTCAGTTTGGCTTCTCTTCAAAGCGGTTTTGAAACTATCAAATGTTAAATTTATAAAATTATTTCCCTGATTTCCAATTTATTACAAAGAAAATAGAAATTTTTTAAAATATTTTAACAAATTTTGAAAATAATTTATAAACCATTGATAATAAATAAAATAACGCATCTTTGGGGAAAAGGTGCGTTTTAGAAATGGGTAATCAAAACTATTTGTGATTTACTTCTTCAATCCTACCACCAAATTCAAACTCATGGCAAAATTGGTAAGATAGTTTTTTGAGTTTTGAGGAATATAAATAAACGTACTCTCATTAAAATTAAGTTTTTGTATCCCTGGATTCACCTCAAACTCCAAAGCAGTGGTATATTTCTTAAAAATATTAAAGTTAAAACCCTGAATAAAGAAAGGTGAATATTCAGTGCCTTTGAAATAATCCATATAAAAACCAAAACTTGGGTGTACGTCTTTGTATATGAGGTAGTCATACCGAACACCTACCACCCAATAAACTACTTTTGTCATCTTTAGCTTCAAACCTACGTCTAAGCTAAGATAATCTAAACGGTTGTTAGCGAAAGATTTATCTGAAATACTTTGCCCTGATACACCAAGAAAAGCAAGAGGTCCTGCAACAAACCCTCTTTGACGATAGCTTAATCCGCTTATAATACTAAAATATTTCGCACGATTAGGTATATACTCTACATATCCTCCAAAATCAAAGCCTAATCTATACTTATGCCTGCGTAACATTGAAGCAGAAGTGAAGTATGTCATATTTAGATATGGGTCATACACAGGTTGCACAGCTACCAAAAGGTCCTCAAACTTATGTGTTGCTAATACGCCTCCAGTCTTAATTTGAAAGCTCCATTTACTTTTTTTATCTTGTTGTGCAAATAAAAAATGAGTAAAAAAAGTACATATACCAAATATTAAAATTCTGATTAGATGATTCATAATATGTGTATCTAAGTTTTAATAAAGAGTATATCACTCCTAATTTTAATTTATCGAAGTGATATACAGTGTTTTTTAATAATCAAAAATTTATTTTAATTAGTATTACAACTACAAAAAGGAGCTAAAAATGGTTGTGATGCCATATTACCTACATTAAAATTAGTAGAGCCACCAACGCCTACTAAAAACCCATTAATTGAGGCAGTGTTGCTAAGAGGCAAATAACTATTATTATATACAGTCCAAGAATAGCTATTAACTTTATCAGGAGTGATGTACCTAAAATCAATGAAGTTGTTAGCTGTTGTGTAACCGTCTTGAAAAATAAGGGGTAGTTCTTAAAAAGTGTGGATAGGATAAAGAACTAAGCATAAAATTTTGTAATTTTGAGTAATTACACATCAAAATCCAAAAAATATGCTTAGTACC
>JAAFJS010000067.1 GCA_013298985.1 Cytophagales bacterium | reverse complement strand
TGTTTTTTCCAAAACTACTGACGATATTTGCAACGATGGTAGGTTCAGAAGAACCTCATAAACGCTCAAGTTTTCCATGCACAAAGATAGGGCTTTTATCCGACTCCACAAAAATTGTCAGACAACCCGTATTTTTTTACCTCACAGGCAAGTTTTAATTCGCAAAAACCAGCCAATGAAAATATCCAAGCCATAGAAAAATCAGTCGTTTGGCAAATCACTTATTATCAAGTAAATGAGTTATACAAACTAAAAAGTTGGACAGACTTTGCAAGGAAAATAATTCAGGAAGTCCAATTTTTTACGGAGGAAATCTTAGAAGAACTGCAAACGGAAACGGCAGAGTTTCGCTACCAAAAAATGCTGAAAAATAATCCAGCACTGTTAAAACGCATTCCTTTAAAGCATTTGGCTTCCTATTTAGGCATTGCCCCACAATCGCTGAGTAGAATTAGAAAAAAATTGATGACTTAACTTAGGTGCAGTATTTTCTCATTTGATAGATAGACATTTGTAGAAATCTTTAACAAATCGTCTTATCACAATGAAACAGCACAATCATCATTTCAGTTTTACAGTTCCCGTAAATACCACAGCAGATAATGTTTGGCAAACCCTTATTGATGTGCAAAATTGGCATCAGTGGGACACCGAGCTAATAGAAGCAAACCTCGAAGGTGATTTTACATTAGGGGCAAAAGGCACGATGAAACCCAAAACGGGGCCAAAACTAAAATTTTATATTTCGGAACTCACTCCAAATCAGTCCTATACAATCAATACCATTATGCCTGTCGGTGAGCTTGTTATCAAGCGAAGTTTGGCAGAAATTAACAACGAAATTCATTTTACAGATGATATTGCGTTTACAGGATTTTTGAAATATATTTTTGGATTTATGCTCGGTGGACAGTTCAGGAAGGTGCTACCCGAAGTAATGAATAATTTTAAAAGAATTGCAGAAAACAGATGAAAACTATCCTTTCCGTATGCCTAATTTGCTTATTTTCAAGTTCAAAGGCACAAACAATTGAGTCAAAGTTACCAGTAGGAAATGTTAGGTTAAGTTTGCTGATTTTCCCACCTTTTAGTCCATTGATGACATTGGAAATGAGGACAATAGGAAATTTAACTGTCCAGTTGGAAACCAATTTTATCAATACGCATGGGGTGAATTTGAAGTATTTTACAAGTGAAAGAATGAATGGACATTTTGTATTTGTTGGTACGGCTTTTATCGAAAATGACTTTTTGCGTAAAGACAAGAATATCACTTTCTTACCTTATGCGGGCTATGGCTATGCTCATAGGTTTGGAAAATCAAATGCTTGGACATTTGATAGTAGATTGGGGATTGGGCGGACAACAAATGCAGACAACAACGCCATCTATCCCGTACTAAAAACAGGAATTGGAAGAACTTTTTAAATACAAAAAAATGATAGCACTCAAAATAGTTTACATAGCAAATATTATCGTAGCAGGTTGGATAAGTATTACCTCTGTTTTTAGCCCCAAAACATCAGTGATAACAGTTTTTCAAAATGCCTATCAGCCGACAGAAGTCATCAGGCTTGTTGGCTGCCTATGGTTAGCGATTGCCGTTTTATCAGCATTAGGGTTTTGGCGACCTATCTCGTTTTCACCAATTTTGTTGGTGCAACTCATTTACAAAGGCACTTGGCTGATAGTTGTAGCCTTACCCGCCATCAGAAACAATCAAGCGTATCCGTCAGGAATGGCAATGTTCTTTTTAATTTGGGTGTTAGTTTTGCCATTTATCATTCCTTGGGCGGAGTGGACGAAGTAGATTGAGCAAAGGATAGTCCTACTATTTCCTGTTAGTCAAGATTCGTAACCGTTGTGGAACAATCTTGACTGTGTTAAGGTCGGACATATCCACTGCGGTTTTAAATCCGATTTTAACACAGTCCGAACGGTTCGCCGGCGCGATTACAAATTTGGACTAACAGAGTTTTTTGAACCGCAACGGCGAATCGTCTAAAATCTATAGATGGATTGATGTACTTTGCCATTGCTTTATATTTTTTAACAAGTTACAAAATTTCTGAAACAAATTCTCAAGGCAGTTTCTTAGTTTTCAATTTCTATACTTTTCTTTTTTCCTGAATACAAAACCTGTCCTACTCAAATTAACTCCTTGATTCGAGTTTTGTGGGAAAGCATCTACATAATCAAACCCAAGTTTAGACATCACATTCAACAAATCTGTTTGATTGCTAATCTTCAGATATTTCTTTTCTTCCAATAGACCTTCCAAATCATTGAGTGATTTTTCATAGTCCGAGTTTTTTGCTTGGATAGAGATTTGTATTGTTTTTCCCAAAATAGAAGTAGTATTATCACAGTTAATCACGATATATTCAGGGAGTTCCTCCACTTTAACCGTTTTATCGCTGACCGATAGCTGTTGTGCATTTACACTTGTGGCAAACATGATTGCACCAATGATGATGATTATTTTTAAGTTACTCATTTTTTATTTTTTTAATATTTACTCCAAAGATAGATGTTTCTCGCTTTGCTTGTGTGAGAAATCTGGACTTGTTGCTATACTAATATCTTCCTTTCCTCATTTTAAAGTTCGTCAGTTCGACTCCTTGCCGCATTACGATTTGTTCGTTAATGACTTTGAAACCAATTTTTTCAAAAAAAATTTTGGCAGTTTTACTCACATCTGATTCTAATGCTGTTTGCCCTTGCTGTTTGGCTGCATTTTCAATATTGGAGTATAGTTTTCGCGCAATTCCTTGATTTTGGTGGTCTTTATGCACATACAAAAGGTCAATATAATTTCCCTTGTCAAGCGAAGCAAAGCCAACCATCTTGTTACCGATTTGAGCAACTAATACGAATTGGTTTGTCATTATATCTTCCCAATGCTTCCTATTTTCAACGCTGGAAGTCCAAACTTTAATTTGTTCGGCATCATAGTCTGCGCTACAAACTGATGAAACTGTATCAACAAATATTTGTTGTAATTCCGTCAAATCATCTATTTCGCCTTTTCTGATTGCTATTTGTGGCATCGATGTTTCGTAAATCAGCTCTCTTGTCATTAACAGCAAATGTTTTGCTTGGATACCATTTTCGTAAATTGGTTCGGTATAGTTTTCTGTAAAGAAATTCATTCTTATTTCATTAATCTCAAAGCCAAGTTTCTGATACAGATAAAGTTGCGCTATACTTGAATTTGCTGTTCCGATACAAATACGTTTCTGTTTGTTAGTAGTCGCCACGCGAATAATATTTTCTATCAAAAAATGACCAATTCCTTGCCCCTGAAATGCTGGATTTACAGCAATATTTTTGATTTCGACAGTTTCTGATGTCAGTGAGAGCAATACGATAACGCCAATGGTTTCATCATTTTTTCTTGCGACAAATACGTCAGCGTGTTTTAGGTACTCCTCGACCAAGTCTTCTGAGGGGTCTGCAAGTAACAAAAGTTCGTAAGGCATTAGGGCATTTTTGCCAAGTTTTGCGAATGTTATATTTTGGGTCTTTGCTGTCATTGCGTTTTTGTGATTTTACTTCCTCTGCCAAACTACGAGTTTTTCTCAGTGCAAGTATTAATGTTCATGGACAAAAGAAAGGCAGCATACAAAATGGTATTGGTAAAAAAGGGGCTGAAGTGCAAGCCTTAACATTTGTAATTCTATTGTACATTTGTGCAAGTATTGGGCTGACGTTTTTCAAATGCCCCCACCTTCGCCAAGCCTTTTCCGTTAGCGTAACAAAAAATCTGTAAAACAAACTTGGTAAAATGTTGTTTGTCTGTAATTATCGCTAATCTATTAATCATTCGCACCTTGCGTCTGTCTTCCAAAGATAAAATTTTACTTACAAATTTCAAAAACAAGGCATCAAAACGGTATCATTCGTTGCTTTACCCCCAAAGTTTGCCTCAGTCCCTCTCATGGATTGAGCCTTCTCTCGTTTTGAGGAAGCCACCTTTCCGCCCTGCAAAACCCGCTTGGATTTCCGCTAAAATCGCCACAGCAATTTCTTCGGGTGTTTCCGCGCCAATGTCTAATCCTATGGGGCTGTGTACTTTATAGAGTTGCTCGTCTGTCAGCTTGTCCATCTCGCCTTGCATCTTATCAAAACGTTTTCTGGGTCCCAAAATACCAATGTAAGGCACTTCGGTTTGGATTAATTCCTTTAATACTGCCAAATCAAATTTGTAGTTATGCGAAATTAGCACTGCCGCCGTATGCTCACCAAAAGTCAGTTTTTGGCGCACTTGGCTGCGCGGCACTTCGAGCATCTCATTGGCATCGGGGAAACGCTTGGGCTGGAGGTGCGCCACGCAGTCGTCCGCAAGCGTAACATACCAACCTATTTCGTGCGCCAGCTTCACCAAAGGTGCTGCATCATAGCCCGCACCAAACAAAACGAGGTGAACCGCAGGCTTCAACACTTCTATAAAAACATCAACTTTACTCTGGTCTATCAGTACAAATTCGTGGCTCTGAGATTTTCCGTCCATTTTTATCTGAGGAGAAACCGCCAATATTTTTGCACTTAATTCTTCGTCAGTAATATAATTTACTATCTGATTATCAGCACGTTGGAACAGTCTTTCTCCGATTTGTGCTTTACTATTTTCCGCATTAAAAATAGTAGCAATCAGTTCCGTTTGCTGTGCGGGTCTTGGCTTGCTCAGGAATGATTTGAGCAAATGAATATGGTGCAAATTATCATTTTCCGTAACTGGCTCAATCAGTACATCAATGATGCCATTACACCC
This sequence comes from Cytophagales bacterium, assembly GCA_013298985.1. Classification (GTDB taxonomy): domain Bacteria; phylum Bacteroidota; class Bacteroidia; order Cytophagales; family Thermoflexibacteraceae; genus Thermoflexibacter. The sequence continues at coordinate 19,573 of JAAFJS010000067.1, read as the reverse complement.
CAAGCCCACGCCCAGACTGGTGGCGGATTGGTCTTCCATCGTGTCATAGCGAACGACTTGCGGCTTGCCCTCATTGATAATCTGCCTTGCCCTGCGAAGTGCGTCGCCTTCCAAGCAGCCGCCACTGATGGCACCTGTCCACCTGCCGTCATCAGTCATAATCATTCTCGCACCTGCCCGCCTGTATGCCGAGCCTTGTACGCGCACCACCGTAGCGAGAGCTGCCTTGCGTTCCGTAAAATCTATCTTGTCGTATGTTTCTATAATTCTTTCTAATTCTTTCATACATTTTTATTGGGTTGAAGGAGTGAGTTTTATGGTTTTTTTAAACTTTATAAAATATTTATACCAAATATAGAAGATGAAATGCTTATAAACTTTAACCTCCCCCTACCCCCCTCCAAAGAGGGAAAACAGCCTTTTGGTATTATTTTGTGGTGTTTACAAACAAAAAATTATTTTTTTTATCTCATATATGCTAAGAGGTTTATCAGAAAGTTCGCGTAGTAATCGCGACACATCTGCTACATTTTATAGTTCAAAAGAAAAGCCTTTGGATTCTAAGGCAGTATATTTTTCCTTGTCAAACTGATAAAGTTTGGCGGCGCGATGCGATACACCTTGCTGTCTTTCAGAGAGTTCCACTAACAAATCCATACTCAAAATCTTTTTGCGAAAATTGCGTTTGTCCAGCTCTTTGTTTAAGATAATTTCGTAGAGTTTTTGTAGCTGACTTAGCGTAAATTTTTCTGTAAGTAATTCAAATCCAATGGGTTGGTAGCGGACTTTTCCTTTGAGCCTTTGGAGAGCCATCTCAAATATTTCTGCATGGTCAAACGCTAATGCAGGCATTTCATTCACCGAAAACCACATTGCTTTTTTGGCATCTGAGGAAGCACGCACTTGGTCGTTGTAGTCAATCAGCTTGACCAAGGCATAATAAGCAACGCTAACCACGCGCCCACGAGGGTCTCTTTCTACGCCACTAAACGTATAAAGTTGTTCCAAAAACATACTTTTGATGCCCGTTTCCTCCCAAAGTTCGCGTTTGGCGGCGGTTTCAGTAGTTTCGTCCATATCCACAAAACCTCCAGGGAAAGCCCAACACCCCTCGTAAGGGTCGTGTGCGCGCTCAATCAGTAATACCTTCAAATCATTTTCGTCTAAGCCAAATATCACGCAATCAACGGTGAGTGCGGGGCGTGGGTATTCGTAACTATACATAGGATTGCGTATTTTTTACACTAAGGTATCACTTTTTTTTAATATACAAAAGTTTTAGAAATAATTTTTTTGACTTTTTACAAACCTACTATGATGGAACATCTTAACCTTTGAACCTTAACCTTTGAACCTTAACCTTTGAACCTTAACCTTTGAACCTTAACCTTTGAACCTTAACCTTTGAACCTTAAACCTATCTATAATTCATTCATAAACAATCATCTACAAACCTTGCAATACTTCTTGCTGATTGTTCAGGCACTTCTATCATGCCTTTATGCCCTACTTGTTCCCAAATATGTACTTGTGCGTTTTTTGGCAAATAGCACTGCGCCATGCTCGCCGTCAAGGGAACTGCCGCGTCATCTTTGCCTACTAAAAATAGTATCGGAAAATCTACATTTTTCAGAACTTCAATCCTTTCTTTGCGGTCGCGCATTGCCTTTAACGTATCAATAATATTTTCAGTTGGTGAGTTTTTGGCATTTTCTATCAGTAAATTGATACTCCGTTTGACGTGGTCTTTTTCTTTTTGAGAAGGTGAAAATAAGGAAGGAATCAGTGCGCGTACAAAAATTTCTACCCCATTTTGCTGAATATTGGCAATCGCATTGTTGCGACCCTCTTTGCGTTCAGGGCTGTCCTCAAAAGCAGTCGAGTGAAATAAGCACAAGCCAAGCAAGCGTTCAGGATACAGTTCAGCCACCGCCAAGCCCACATAGCCGCCAAGCGAATGACCCACCAACACGCATTTGTCTATTTTTAAATGATTTAAGGTATGTATGACCGCTTCTGCCATTTTTTCCATTGTGGCATCAGGCATGGCTGCACTCTCTCCAAAGTTGGGCAAGTCCACACAAATCACGCTGTATGAAGTAGTTAAAGGTTTTATAAAATCTTTCCAGAGGTCTTTGCTTTCACAAAAACCATGTATAAAAACCACAGGTACGCCTGCGCCTGCGCGAGTATGTGCTAATAGATTCATGTGGAGGGGGATTAAATCATTCACTTATTTTGTGCAAATAAAAGTAAACTATCTAACATTTTGTCAATAGTTTATATGCTTTCTGTGGCATATTTAGCCAATGTGTATTGCAAAGTCCAAAATGCTTTTAGGTTTTTTGTTTTTTAGGTGTATTTTGGGTAACTTTGTAAATAAAAATAATTTATGATAAGTACAACGGAATTTTTACAAACGTTCAAAAAGTTTTCCAAGGAACAGCAATTAGAAATTGCAAGGAAAATCAGTAGGCAAATGTTTGCAGAAACTTTTAAAAGAATAGATGGTGAACTCCCTGATGTAGATGTTTCAGAGGAAGAAGTAATGCAAGCACTCAAAGAAGTTCGCTATGGCAACAAGAAAAAGGCTTAAAGTAATTTTTGACACAAATTGGTATATCAGTGCTTCCATCAATGCCAATTCAAGGAGAAAATTCTATAACTTACTCAAAAATGACAAGATAGAAGTAATTTATTCGCAAGAGTTAATGAGTGAATACCAAGAAGTAATGAAAAGAAAATTTAGCAAAAAAATCACTAAAAAACAAGTTTTACGGTTTATTTCATGGATTATTCCCATCTTGGTAGAAGTCATTATCAAAACTTGGGTAAGAGTGAGTAGAGATAAAAAAGATAACTTTTTGCTTTCTATGTCCATAGACAGCAATGCAGATTACTTAGTAACTGGTGATGACGATTTGCTTGTATTGAAGCAAATTGGTAATACTAAAATAGTAAATATGACTGAATTTTTGAAAGTATTAGATTTTTTTTAACGTATATCATTGCTTGTATAAAGCCCTCATTAGCCCTTCAATTTGATTTTTTAATAAACAAACGTTCCTAATTCGCTTTTAATTGTCAGCTTTTTAGTAGGTGCTTTTTCTACCCAGCCGATGACTTGCGCCTCTATGCCAAAGGCTTCTGCAATTTGGATAATTTCAAGTGCATACTTTTCTGGAATATAGATTTCCATTCGGTGTCCCATATTGAATACCTTATACATTTCCTTCCAATCCGTTCCACTTTCACTTTGGATTAGCTCAAAAAGAGGAGGGCAGGGAAACAAATTATCCTTGACAATGTGCAAGTTATCTACAAAATGCAAGATTTTGGTTTGCGCGCCACCGCTACAATGTACCAAGCCATGAATCACAGGTCTGAGGTTTTCCAATATTTTTGCCATCACAGGGGCATACGTACGTGTAGGCGAAAGCACCAGCTTGCCAATGTCCATCGACAAGTTTTTGTACTTTTCCGTTAAATGTCGTTTCCCTGAATACACCAAATCAGCAGGAACAGCAGGGTCAAAACTTTCAGGGTATTTTTGTGCCAATATTTTGTTAAAAACATCATGTCGCGCAGAAGTAAGTCCATTGCTTCCCATGCCGCCGTTGTACTCACTTTCATAGCTTGCCTGCCCAAAAGAGGCAAGTCCCACAATCACATCATTTTCAGCAATTTTGTCATTAGAAATCACCTCACTGCGTTTCAAACGTGCTGTTACTGTGCTATCTACGGTTACAGTCCTGACCAAATCACCCAAGTCTGCCGTTTCGCCACCCGTACTGTAAATGCCAATATGATGCGAGCGCAACATTTCCAATACTTCCTCTGTGCCGTTAATAATGGCTGAAATTACCTCGCCCGAAATCAAATTTTTATTGCGATTAATAATTGAGGAAATCAAAATATTATCCGTAACGCCCACACAGAGCAGGTCGTCTAAGTTCATAATAATAGCATCTTGGGCAATGCCTTTCCAGACAGACATATCGCCCGTTTCTCGCCAGTAAAGGTACGCCAAGGCAGACTTTGTGCCTGCACCGTCGGCGTGCATAATGCAGCAATAATCGCTATCACCAGTAAGCAAATCAGGTACTATTTTGCAGAAAGCCTTGGGAAACAAGCCTTTGTCTAAATGCTTAATGGCTTGGTGTACGTCCTCTTTGGAGGCGGAAACCCCGCGTTGGGTATAGCGTTCGGTTGTCATGTGTCGAATCAATTTATCAGTTTTATCAGACAAAGATAAAGGATTTATTTCTTACTTTTGCCTATGAAACGTTCTGAAATTAATACAATCCTCCAAGAAAGTCTTGCGTTTTTTGAGCAATCTCAATTTGCGTTGCCTCGCTGGGCTACTTGGTCGCCGTCTGCATGGAAAGATAACGCGCAGGCGCACAAAGAAATCATTACCAATCACTTAGGCTGGGATATTACAGATTTTGGCAGTAATAATTTCGCGCAAAGTGGCTTGGTTTTGTTTACACTTCGCAATGGAAAAATAGATGAATCCAACGGAAAAGTATATGCCGAAAAAATAATGATAGTGCGCGAAGCGCAACTCACGCCTACACATTTTCACTGGCAAAAAATGGAAGACATCATCAATAGAGGTGGCGGAATTTTGATAGTTCAGCTATGGAACAGTTTGGAAAACAATCAGTTAGCAGAAACTCCTGTCAAGGTAAAAATTGATGGCATTGAGCAGACCATTCCCGCAGGAGGCACTATAGAACTCCACGCGGGCGAGTCAGTCTGTCTTCCTCCGCGACTTTATCACCAGTTTTGGGGTAAAAAAGGGCATGGGAAGGTATTGGTGGGCGAGGTGAGCAAGGTCAATGATGACTTTGCGGACAATTATTTTTATCAATCCATTGGGCGTTTTCCTGAAATTGAGGAAGACGAACCACCTTTGTTCCTACTTTGCAATGAATATGAAAAAAATTAGCTTTATATCATAGAACTTATGAATATAAAACCTTATTTTTGCTCGCTTTGTAGTAAGCACCTCCAAAATTTTTATATTTTTATCAAATTTGTCACGAAATTTGTAAGGAAAATAATAATCCGATTTCGCAAGTTTCTCCCCCTGTTTGGTGAATAAATTAAATTTTCAGCCTTCTATTTTTTTGTACTGATGAATATTTCTTTAAAATTCACACTATTTTGCTTGGTTTTGGTGCTTTTCAGTTGTTTGGCTTTACTTTATCTTGCCAATTATGAAACGCAAAGTTCACTACGGGAGGGAATCAAGATTAAATTAGAACGTGAATCCAATTTTGCTATGGAAAATATTGACCGTTTTATCTACGAACGGCTCAATGACATCAGTACGTTTGCCAAAGACGGTGTGATTAGCAAGGGTACGGTAGGCAAAGATGCCTCCACAGCCAACCAAATCAATGAAAGGCTCACCCTTTTTAGCAGGAGCAACCCTCTTTATCTCAATCTTTCTTATTTTGATACTTCTCGCGTTCGTATTACGGATACGGACACGACAGCGTACATTTTGATAGGTCAGAAACACAATTTAGACAAATATTGGACGCGAATTGGCAAGGAAGAAGTGGTGCTTGATATTTCTTTTTCGGACGAATCCAAAAATGCGCCTGTGATTCATTTTGCCTCCAAAGTACATAACCAAAAAGGCGATTATATTGGTGTGATTGTTTCACAAGTATTGGTGAGCAAGCTCAATGAGTTATTTAAAAGCATTGTGGAAGATGAAAGCCAGAAAAATCGCAAATTAGGCGTTGCGCTATTGGATAGCTTAGGAAATATTTTGTACTCTAACGAACTCAAAAACAATACTTTACAGGAAAAATATCCAGAAATAGATGTACTGAATACTTATATCAAAAAACAAATCAAACAGCAAAGATGGCTTCCTAACTACTTTGAAAGTAAGGAAAAAGTATTTTTTTACATCAAAGAAAACGGTTATGAGGCGTATCGTGGGCAGGAATGGACGCTGGTGATGAGCCTACCGCGGGAGGTTGCCTATAAAAATGCGGAAGAGCTAAGAACACGTTTATTTTTCATTTCTATTCCTATCTTACTGGTTTCCACGTTTTTAGCCCTGTTTTTTGGTCAATATTTTGCTTATCCTATCGTTGCCTTGACTGATGCCGTAGAGGAGTTAGAAAAGGGCAATCTGAACCTCAATCTTACCGTCCAAAAAGAATTTGGAAACCATAAACACGACGAGATTGGTACACTTTGGTCGCACTTTGTTTCAATGGCTAATAAGCTCAGATTCAAAGTATTAGAGCAAGACGACTTGAATCATGAACTCATAGACATCAACGAGCAGTTCAAGGTAAAGATAGAAGAAGTACAAATCAAAAGCGAGGAAATTCAGTCGCAAAATGAGAAAATGCGTATCCAACGGATTGATTTGGAGTCAGCGATGAAAGAGATAGAAAAGAAAAACAAAAATATTACGTCGAGTATTAACTATGCGGAGAGAATCCAGTCAGCTATTCTCCCTGATAGAGAGTACATTAGAAGTCTTTTTCCTCAGTCTTTTGTACTTTTCAAGCCTCGCGACATAGTGAGTGGAGATTTTTATTGGTTTCGCAAAATGATTTCTGCGGAGGGTGATGAAATTATTGCGGTGGCGGCAGTGGACTGTACGGGGCATGGCGTGCCTGGCGCACTGATGTCAGTGATTGGAGATACGCTGATGTACCAAGTCATTGTGGTCGAGCGTACTTATGAGCCAGACCAAATCTTACGCAAGGTCAATAATGGTGTGAAAAAAATATTGAAACAAGAGGACGTACACCACCATCACAATAAGCACGACGGCATGGACATGGCACTCTGCATGATTAATAAAACGAAAATGACCATCAAATATGTGGGCGCGCATCGTCCGCTTTGGTATTTTAGTCAAAATAATTTTCAAGAAATTGACGGCGATAGAATTACTGTGGGCGGGATAAGCAAGAAAAAGCAGGAACTTCACGCCCACCAACTCGATATTCATAAAGGCGATACTTTTTACATCTTTTCTGATGGCTACGCTGACCAGTTTGGCGGGTATCGCGACATGAGTGCGCGCAAATATTCTCCTTCCCGCCTCCGCAAGCTACTGGCGGACGTACAGGCTCACGATATGCAAACACAGCATTTTATCTTGGACAATGAGTTCGAACTCTGGAAAGGCAACGAAAGCCAGTTAGATGATGTGATGGTGATTGGGATACGATTCTGAGGAACTGGACTTTCAGAAACTGGCATCGCGCCGTAGAAAAATACTCAGGAACACGCCAAATTTTTTCCTCAAAAAAATATCTTAAATATTCGCAACCTTTTTGGATTTATTTGAGTTTATAACTTTAAACCAAATTACCTTTTCCAACCTTAACTATCAATAAACCATGATGTTAGCAATATTTAAAACCGCATTTATTTTAGGGGCTTGTTATATTATTTTTCGATTTACTATGAAAAAGATAGCCCAAAATTCAACCTATTTTGGCAAAAAAACATTGCCTTTTAGCGCGAAAGGCTTAAAAACTAACGAGGTCGCGATGCTCTTAGATGAAGACTTCCCCGCGCTCGATTTGCCCAAGGGAGTTTACATTCTCCCGCCGCACGCGCCAGACCCTTCACTTCGCAAAAAGAAAGAATCTATTTTGGCTTAAATTTTTTGGACAGGTGAGTAATCATTGCTTAGATTTGTCATGATTTGGTTGAATAAAAGCCAAATGGTGTATCAACTGACGTTTCAATTTTTATATTTTGAAACATTATATTCCATTTTTTTAATTTCAAAAAAATATGAACAAACTCAAAATCAATGCCTTAAAGAAAATATTTTTTTTGCTGTTTTCTTTAACACTTATCTCGGAAGCAGTTGCACAAACCAAAGGCTCGGAAGATGACCGAAATAGACTGATTTACCTTAATAGTCTTTACCTCCAATCTTACGTTCGTAGCGATACCGCCACCTTTAATCGAATGCTTTGGGCGGAGGAATTTACACAAACAAACCCTGATGGCTCAGTTTTTACAAAAAAAGAAAATGCTGTTCGATTTGGGAAACCACGCTTCGATAAAATTGAATATTTCTATGGTGAGCTTATCTCCATCACTTTTGTAAGTGCTGAAAAAGCCGTAGTTTATGTAAAAAACCCAAGTGGTTTTAATATAGAAGGCAAATTGGAAAAAAGTGTTTCTTGGTATAAAGACACGTATGTCAAACAAAATGGTAACTGGAAATGTGTATCCGCAGTGATAAGGGATAAGCCTTTTTAAAATACAACAATCTAACTATCAATAATTTAGTAGAAAAAAATGGTCAGCCTTTGTTAGGCTGACCATTTTTCGTTCTTATTTTAATTTTCCTGATGTAGCCACGCTTTTTTTGCAAAAAGTTCGTCTTTTGTTTCTTCTACATCGGGGTCAGGCACGCAGCAATCTACTGGGCAGACGGCGGCGCACTGCGGCTCTTCGTGGAAACCCACACACTCGGTACATTTATCACTCACAATGTAATAAAATTCGTCGGAAAAAGGAGGCATTGCCAGCTTGCCATCTATCTGCGTTCCATCTTCCAAATCAAGACTTTTGAGTTTTGTACCTCCCGCCCACGTCCACTCCACGCCACCTTCATAGATTGCCGTATTAGGACATTCTGGCTCGCAAGCACCGCAGTTGATACATTCCTCTGTTATCATTATAGCCATAAAACTTTCTGTATTTTGATTTTTTATATTTTTACTTTCTGCCAACTAAATTTCATTTTTCGGCACAAAAGTCTTTAATTTCTATAAATCAAACAAGCCTCCGCGTCAAAATGTTCAAAAATCAAAGATTTTAAATTTTTTTTTGAAGAAAATTATTGGTAATTTTTTTTCAACTGTCGGCAAAGTTTTTAACTGTTGCCAAAGTTGAAGCCAAAGCTGAAGCTGTTTACCTAAGTTTAGGAATTAGTGAAATTAAAATAGCTTCTTGCATTAAAATAACAGATGTCTTGTACCATTTTGCCAATCCACGCCATGTCGCTGGGGAGTTCGCCATTTTCTATGTCGTTGCCCAGCAGATTACAGAGGATTCGGCGGAAATATTCGTGGCGAGAATAGGACAGGAAACTCCTCGAATCGGTGAGCATTCCCACAAAGCAAGAGAGCAAACCCATATTGGACAGCGTATTGAGCTGTTTTTCCATGCCATCTTTTTGGTCTAAAAACCACCACGCCGAGCCAAATTGTATTTTTCCGCGTAACGAACCGTCGTTAAAATTGCCAAGCATGGTTGCAATGACTTCATTGTCTTTGGGGTTTAGGTTGTAAATAATCGTTTTTGCCAGCTTGTCATTGCTGTCCAGAGCGTCCAAAAACTTAGCAAGTGGCGCAGCTATCGAGGCATCACCTACCGAGTCAAAGCCCGTATCTGCGCCCAGCATTTCCTTCATGCGGGAGTTATTGTTGCGAAGTGCGCCCAAGTGAAACTGTTGCGTCCAGTCTTTTTCAGCATATCTTTCGCCCAAAAATATCAATATCGCTGATTTGAGTTTCAGTGCTTCTTTGCCTTTGACGGATTTGCCTTCGCGCAGCGTTCTAAAAATTTCTTTGATTTCACTTTCCTTAAAATCTTCGGCATAAACTGTTTCTAAGCCATGGTCAGCGAGGCGACAACCCAAGCTGTGAAAATAGCCAATTCGGTCATTCAGTGCCTCTTGCAAATGTTTGAACTTACGAATCTCGATGCCCGTAACTTGCTGTAATTTATCGAGATAGGCATTAAACTTTTCAGGATTATCTATTTCTACAATCGCTTTGTCAGGGCGAAAAGTAGGAAAAACTGCCGTACCAGTATTTCCCTGCGCGATTAATTGATGGTATTCTAAGCTATCAATGGGGTCATCGGTGGTGCAGACCGTTTCTACTTTCATACTTTTCAAGATGCCTTGCGTGGTAAATTCGGGCTTGGCAAGTAGCTCATTACACGCCTCAAAAATCTCTTGTGCGGTGCTTGGGCTTAATATTTTGTCAATGCCAAAAATCTTTTTTAATTCCAAGTGCGTCCAGTGATAAAGAGGATTTCGCATGGTATAAGGCACAGTTTCAGCCCATTTCATAAACTTTTCGTAGTCGCTTGCCATGCCCGTACAGTAATATTCACTCACGCCGCTGGTACGCATGGCGCGCCACTTGTAATGGTCGCCTTCGAGCCACGCCTTGGTCAAGTTCTCAAACTGCCTGTTTTCCGCGATGTCTTTGGGGGACAGATGACAATGGTAGTCTATAATGGGCATTTCCTTTGCAAAATCATGGTAAAGCGTCCTTGCCGTTTTGGTTTGGAGCAGAAAATCGTCAGAGAGAAATTTTTTCATAGAAAGTGTTGCGTTTTAATATTTTCAATGGAAGTTCAAATTAGAAAAAAAATTATAAAACTAATTTTTAACGTCATTGTTTTTTCTGTTTTTTTTGAAATTAAGCAATTTTGATGTTGATAAATTACCAAAGGCTATTTAAAAATGTTTTTGCAAGAAGTCTTTTAAAATAAAATCATAAATAAGCGAAAAAATCCGTACCTTTGCGTTTTAAAATTAATAAGAAAAGAAAATGGCAAGCAATATTGTTGCAATTACAGGTCGCCCAAATGTGGGAAAATCTACGCTTTTTAATCGCTTGATTGAGGATAAAAAGGCGATAATGGACAATTTGAGTGGGGTTACGCGCGACCGTCATTATGGGCAGGGAGAATGGACTGACAAAAAATTTACCCTCATCGATACAGGGGGATATGTGCATGGGTCTGACGATATTTTTGAAGAAGCGATACGTGAGCAGGTGGAAATTGCGCTGGAGGAGGCTACGGTGATTATCTTTATGGTAGATGTGCAGGTGGGCGTAACGCCGCTTGATGAGGAGTTTGCCAATGTACTTCGCAGGTCAAAAAAGCCAGTCTATGTCGTTGCGAATAAGGCAGATATACCCAAGCATGGAGATTATACAGGAGAATTTTATGCGCTGGGTTTGGGTGAAGTTTTCCCGCTTTCTTCCCAAAACGGGCATGGTACTGGCGAGCTTTTAGATGAGATTGTAAAGCATTTGGAGGCGGAAAGCGAAGAAAAACCTGCACTACCGCGCTTTACCATTGTGGGCAGACCCAATGTAGGCAAATCATCTTTGCTCAATATGTTGATTGGCGAGCAGAGAAGTATCGTTACTGACATCGCAGGCACGACCAGAGATGCGATTGACGCACATTACAACGCATTTGGGCATGAATTTATCATCACAGATACGGCAGGAATCAGGAAAAAATCAAAAATCAGAGATAACATTGAGTTTTACTCTATCTTGCGCTCTATCAAGGCGTTAGAAGATGCTGACGTGTGTATCGCAGTGCTTGACGCGGCACAAGGATTAGAAGCCCAAGATGCCAATATCATCAACTTGGCGATTCGCTACGGCAAAGGCGTAGTTATCATGGTGAATAAGTGGGACTTGATAGAAAAAGACTCAAAAACAGCAAAGCAGTACGAAGACGCAATTCGCAGTAAACTTGCCCCTAATGACTATTTACCCATTGTTTTTACTTCTGTTATCAACAAACAGCGTGTGTTTCAGACCATAGAAAAGGCAATTATGGTATATGAAAACAAATACAAAAAAATCCCTACTTCTCAACTGAACGACATCATGCTCAAAGTGATTGATGACTACCCACCGCCTTCTATCAAAGGTAAGTACGTCAAAATCAAGTATATCACTCAGTTTCCAGCAAAGACTCCTACTTTTGCATTTTTCTGTAATCTTCCACAATACATCAAGGAGCCGTACCAACGCTATTTGGAAAACAAAATGCGCGAACATTTTGATTTTGAGGGAGTGCCTTTGAGATTGTTTTTCAGAAAAAAATAATAATGCTAAAATGTACTCCTTAGTTCCACTGCGAGCATAAAGCGAGATACTATTTTTAACCCACCGTTTTACGGGCGCACTGCAAGTGTGGGAACTCGCTAAAAGAGAGAACGTTTATTTCTTGAATCTCAATTAACGGTGGGGATTCGCTGAAAACTGTCCTACTACTGTTACTCACTTTTCACGAAAGGCAAGACCAAACTTTCTTTTTTTATCAGGTGCTTGATAGTTGCGTAAGGAATGAGTAGCTGGGGCGCACCAATCATATTTGCGCCTATTTCCAACGGATTGTATTGAAAAAGAATCCCTTGCTTAGTAAATCCAAAGTTTGTATTCAAGGCAAACTTGCCATCTTTGAAGGTAAACCCTTCTTTTCGCAAGTCTTCTATGTCGCTAAAACCATAATTTGCCTTGAAAATCTTAGCGGCAATTTGGGTGAGTTCTTTTTCATAGTTATTTACCAAGATGTCTTTCAGGGTCAGCAAGTTACCCGTTTGGAGGTCAAAGGAAAGGTAAGTAATGGCATTGGAGGGTTGTGAGCCACCTTCGTAGGCAGTAGAAAAAATCTCTAAAGTCAAGATATAGAAGGCATTACAGATAATTTCTACTTCGTGATGGCTTCCCCACATTGGCTTTGCGTCAGGTTTTGCTTTGCCTTCTGCTGTCTTATATTTGGTGAAAAAATCTGCCTTTACTTCCTCAAAATTCTTGAAACTGCGTTTTTCTTCTGCTGCATATTGACTGATGAGTGTGCTACTAATTTTTTTATTTATTTTTTCTTGGTGAATATCATTTTTGAGAACAGGATAAATCAACAAAAACTCAGCGCAAGGGCTATAGCCACACTGCCCATATTTTTCCACGCTTCGCACCATATTCATTTCTACACTGCCCACAGGATAGGTTTCAGAGGCATAAAAAGGCACATCTTCGAGAGAATCTACCTGCTCCCAGCCACCTCTGAGGTCTTGTTCGCTGGTAAAAAAAACACTCAATAAAGCATCAAAAGTTTGTGGTTCAGTAAGTCTATTCTTCGGATTATCAATTTCTTGGAGGTTAATTGTACCTTCTTCGGTGATTTCTCCTTCTAAGGCGCGTACCTGTCCCGAATTTTTGTGGTAATAATTTCCTTTTAGCGTAGTACCTATCTTAGAAAGGTTCATTTCTATTGGCTCGTCCTTACCCATCATGCCCACCAGCCTCTTATAAAAAATTTCGGGTAACTGACTGTTTTTGAGTTTATTGGACTGCGCCTGAGTGTCAAAAGCAAAAGAAAGACAAAAAAGTATAAAAGCGATAAATCGTATTTTCATAAAAGTTTTACTAATTTTTTTATGTATTATTTGTTTCAAAATACTCGTTTTCTGGATTTTAGGCAAAGGTAGAAAAGTCTTTTATAAAAACCACAAACTAAGCTATTTGCGCGCTTCCTTCTTTAAAAAATACAATTTTCCTTGTTTGATATAAGAGGTTTGTAAGAGGTTTACCTTGCCAAAAATTTGCGTAGCCAAGCCCGCCTCATCTACTATCACTTCGGGCATATTTTTTTGGAGGTTTTCATAGACCGCAATCATACCCGAATAATAGGCTAAGTTAGCAAAGTGAACTTGCGAAAGTTGCCAATTAAGGTAAGGTGTAGCCAATTGATTTCCAAGATAATATGAAAGATTATCACCCAATACTAATATCTTTTTGTTTATAATATCAAAGTCTTGGGGTTTTTTGACCATCATTTCTTGGTAGCTCACGTAGTTTTTTAATCTTCCTGTGGGAAAGCAACTCAAATAACCACTTAACCCAATGCCTATCAATAAGATAAGCCCTAAAATTTCTTTTAAAAATCGTCTTTTATAAAGTAAGAAAAAATAAGTGGCAAATACACTAAAAACGGGTGCGAGCAAGATGAGCTGATAAGTGGCAAAAGTGGGCGCAAAAAGATTAGTAAGCAGGGCAGTAGCCAGCCAAAGAAGCAAAAGTAACTGCGTGTTTTTCTGAAAGTTAATGAAAGAACCTTCGCCAAAAATCTTGAAAAAGGCAAGCATTAAAAATAAGATAGGCACTGCCATCACCGTCAGTAGCGTTTGCCAACTCAGGTATGCACCAAAATTGATGGTAAGCATCGTAAAAAGATAGTTTTGCAAAAAATAGCTTAGACCGCCAATCCAGAAATAGTACAAAAACAGTAAGCTAAAAACAAAACTAATTCCATAGAAAAAAAGCAAATACTGGCGAATAGAAGCGGTGCGAAAAAAAGCAAAACCAATGGCAATAAAAGCAAGAAAAACAAAGTTAGGCAGATAAAGTAAAATAGCTATTCCCAAATAAATGCCCGTCTTAAAAACCTCATTATCAAGGGCATTATCGTGCAAAGAGAGGATATTGCGAATGACCAACAGCAGAAAAGTAAGCGAAAGCAGAGGTGGAGAAAGCGTGAGCATATCAAAGCTACTACACGCAAAAAGTACATAGAAAAGTGCGGGAAGGTAGTTTTTTTCGTTATACACATTTTTTTTGAGCAAGACTTGGTTAAAAAAAGCCGCCTGCAAGAAAATCAATACCATTGCCAAAATATGGTAGGTAAGTGCAGAATTGCCTTTTATTTCATGTAAAGACCTGTAAATCAGGGCAGAAAGCGGCGCAATATTGTCCCAAACATCTACATACATCAGCCCGCCATTGCTTAGTTTTTCGCCAATAATTAGCCAGTTTAGCTCAGGAATTAATAGCGGTGGGGTTTGAAAAAAAAAGATGAGGCGTATCATTCCTAAGATGAAAAATACGCCAATTAGCCTAAAAGGGTCATTGATTTTGAAAAAACTAATCATATTTCTTCCTCATTTTCTTCTTTGGTGTCCTCTTTTTTAGGGATATTGAGTGAGTCAATCAGGGTATTCATCTGATTGGCATCATTATAAGAGTCATCTAAGAAAAATACAATATCTGGAATGACGCGCACCTCATTTCTGATTCTGCCACCGAGTATTTTTTTTATCACCGCTTTTTCATTTTGTAGTTTTGCCAATCTTTCCCCTGTCTTGTCATCAGGAAAAAAACTCAGGTACACCTTTGCCAAACCCAAATCGGGCGTAGTCCGCACAATCGTAATGGTGAGTAGGCTGCCACCAGCATATTCTTTGGCTTCTTTCTGAAAAATCTCACTTAACTCTTTCTGTATCAGGCGTGAAAATTTTTTCTGTCTTGTTGATTCTTCCATTGGTAATTGAAGGTTTTGGGCTTTTGGAAAGTATAAAAATATATTTTTCGAACTACAAAGGTACAAAGAGTTTGAGAAGAAAGATAAAAAATTTTGCCAAATCCATATTTTATTATGCAAGCAGCGTATTTTTTCGTACTTTTGCCACCGAATTACTCAATAATTATGGAAGAAAATAAGAAAAAAAAATCTTTGGATTTCAGCGTGAAGGCGACTTGGCTTGCTATAGCCAAGATGTATAATGCAGTGGGGGCGACGCAGGGGGTTACGCACTCTACGGGCTATGTATTGCTCAATATCGACAAAGAAAGAGGAACGCCCGCCACCAAAATAGCCCCACTGATGGGCATGGAGGCGCGAAGCCTGAGCCGTATGCTCAAATCTATGGAAGATGACAACTTGATTTACAGGGAGGTAGATAAAAAAGACAAGCGCAAAGTATTTGTTTGCCTCACCGAAAAGGGTAGGCTGAAGCGTGAGTTTGCGCGACAAACGGTCAAAGAATTTAATAGAAAAGTGAAGGAGGAGCTAAAACCTGAACAACTTTTGCACTTTTTTGAGGTCATAGACAAGATTATAGAGATAGTGGAAGTACAAAAAATGCCTTAATCCTCCATCACCCTTTTGTTAAAAATTAATAACCCTACATTGAGGAAAAAACTCCAATGATAATGCACATCATCATAGTAATTGATGTTCAGGCTGGCAGGCCCCAGAGGGCTATGATACACCAAAATACCACTGGAAGCAAGGTTAAAATCTTTGACGTATAGATTTGTTTCTGTCAAGAGAGGATTTTGTCGGTTGCCTTCTAAGATTCGATTGAACGGTTTGAAAATGTAGCCTTCCAGCCGAAAATCTATTTTTTTAGAAAGTGAAAAAACATTACGAAGCCCACCTGCTACATAGCTAAATGCCCTGAAATCAGATAAAAACAAGGTTTTGCTATCTAACAAAGGATAAAAAGCGGGGGCGTTAATGAGGGTAGAACGGAAATTGCGGAAAACAGGCTGATTGGAAAATACACCTTCCACCAAATACCCCCAATGATATTTGCCATGCTTAAAATAACGTTCGGTGCTTGCTTTGAGCTTAAACCATTGATGGTAAGCCAAATATGGGGTCTTGTTTGGTTTGTTAAAAACTGAAGTATTGCCCGCAAGATGTGTTTCTGAGCCATTAAAATAAAAGATGGAAAAGTGGTCTGCGCCACCTGTGCTGGCAAACTGCTTCCTGTTTAGGGTATTGTTGCTGAATTGTAACCGAAGTAACAGCCCGCGCAAAGAGGTAACATCTAAGGTATCAAAACTGAATAAAGTATTCGCATTGACATAATCGTCATGGTTATTCACTACCCCTGCGGACAGCACTGTTTTCATAGAATTACCTGTACCTATGCCTAAGTTTGCCCCAAAAAAGCGGTCAATGCGTTGCACGCTGGTTTTAAAAGTTTCGATGGGCAAGAAAAGTTCGGAGGCTTTGATGTAATCCCAGTTGTTGTAAGTGATTTGAGGTTCTATATAAAAAGGGATTCTGTAAGGATAATTAATTTGAAGTTTAGCCTGAAAAGAGGTATAGAATGTACCAGAGTAGGCATTGAGCATGACGCTATACAATTTTTTACGCAAAAAACTAAAATTAATGCCTCCATAAATCATGCTCACGCCGCGTGTGGAGAGGTTTCCGCCGCCTTGTACCTTGAAGATATTTTTGTTTTTTACCTCCAAGTCAAATTCGTAGCAACCAGCTTTGTCAGGCGCAAAACGCGGGTATAATGTTTGAAAATAGGGATAGGAAGCCAAGCGAAAATATCTTTTTCGCACTTCGGCAATACTCAAATGATGATTTTTTTTGATTTTGAACATTCCCTTTACATAGCGACTTTGGTGGCTGTTTACCCCCGAAACCGTAAAGTTGCTGATATTGGTTTCTGCCAGATTGGTAAACTGCCTGAACTGACTTATAAAATTGCTTTCTGACTGACGGCTTACCTTTTTTTTGATTTCCTCTATTTGTTTTTGTGTTGCCTCATAGCCAATCTTAATTTTTTCTTTTACATAGTCTAATTTGGTGGAGGGAAAGGGAATTTGGGGTTCAATCAAGACATCTTTTTCAAAAAGCAGGTTGGTATTGCTATTGGCGATAAGCATATATCGGAGTGGGTTTTGCATCAATTCGTCGTCATTGTCATACGGATATTCGTTTTGGGCTACATTTACGCCAATAATCACATCAGGATTAAACTCCTTACGCATCACATCTACGCCAAAGTTATTGTAAATGCCCCCATCAAAAAGGTATCTTTTCTCTATTTTGATGGGTCTAAAAAACAGTGGAACGGTCATGCTGGCGCGCAGTGCATCAGCCAGTTGCCCTTGCTTGAGTATCACTGCTTTTTGGGTAAAAACATCAGCCGCAATGCACCGAAAAGGAATGGGGAGGCTATCAAAGTTAAACCCAGCCTGAGCAGATGGCTGGTACAAGTATCGCATCAGGGCAAAGTTCAAAGCCACGTCATTGACCAAAATGGGGTTTATCATGGCGTGAAATGAGGTATCTATCTCTAAATCAAGGGCAATCCAAGCGGCATCATCATCGGGGCGTGGCAATAAAAAACGGTCTTTGGGTAGCGTTTTCCCGCCTGCCCAATACTGAAAATCTTCGGGAAGCACTATTTTCTCGATTTCTCTTGCCGAGTAGCCCGCCGCATAAAAACCGCCCACCAAGCCACCCATCGAAGTCCCCACGATATAATCTACCTTGATTCCATTGTCTTCCAAACATTTTAGTACGCCTATGTGGGCAAGCCCCTTACCACCACCGCCACTCAAAACTAAGCCAACTCTCTGAGCATGAAGCAGATATGGTGTCAGAAAAGCAAACAATAATGTGCATAATAATTTTGTTTTTGTCATAGTCAATCTTTGGTAATGCTTACCAACAAATTTAATGATTTGTAGCAGATTATTTCTATGTAATCTCTTATTTATTGTCTGCAATTTCAGAAAACCAATAACTTCAAAGGAAAATGCTAACTTTGTGGCAAACACTCAAGACCAATAAAAATGGACAGAGATAAAATAAAAGCAGACTTTCTCAAAAAACTGCAAAATTTCGCACAAAACACTCAAAAATTATGTTTCAACATCTGATAATCAATGGACTGTAAAAGGTTTTATTGATATTTTTGAAAATATTTACACCATTTCGGCAGACACAAAAATCATTTCAAAAATCCTTGAAATTCACTTATTTTCAAAATTTTTAGAGTTTGCCAACGAAAATGACTTGGATTTGGTGCTTGCTGAAAAACAAAATTGGTATCCAGATATTTCTTTTGTTTCCAAAACAAATTCAGATATTAAGTTTGCAGTTGATTTAAAAACTACCTATCGTTTAGAAGAAAAATCTTTATTTTGCAATGGTTTTACTTTGGGTTCTCACGGAGAGTATTTTATCAATCAAAACAGCACAAAAAATATACAATATTCTTACAATCAATATTTTGGGCATTATAGTTTGGGTGTTTTGTATTCACGCAAAGCCCAAACTTATCTGGAAGAAATAATTATTTATAGTAAAAAAGACTTGCCAACTATTCCTTCCGTCATTGCTGATTTTGAGTTCTTTGCACAAGAAAAATGGAAAATTGCCAGCGATAAAAGCGGAAGTGGTAACACAGCCAATATTGGTAGCATTGTCTATATTGCAGATATTTTGCAGGGCAATGGAATTTTCGCTAATTTGGGAGAGGAATGGTTTAATGAGTATTGGCAGAACTATGGTAAAATCACGTATAAAGATAAGAAAATCACAGACTTAAAAACGTATTTACAATTCAAAGGCAGAACCGATGCTTGGATTACTCAAAATATTGTTTTGAAAAAGACAACAGGAAATGTAAAAAATGATGAATAAAGAAACTACTTATGTGCCACCTATCAAAATTCAAGGAAAAAAGACACAATTAGTGAACTTTATTCTTGAAAATAAGCCCAATGAATTTGAAACTTGGATTGAGCCTTTTATGGGTTCAGGCGTAGTAGGGTTTAATGCAAAACCTCAAAAAGCCATTTTTGCAGACAGTAATCCTCATATTGTCCAATTTTACAATGCTATTAAAAACAAGCATATCAATCATTTAATCGTAAAACAATTCTTACAAGAACAAGGTAAAATATTGGCTGAAAAAGGGCAAGATTTTTACAACGAGGTCAGAGAAAAATTTAATCGTGAACATCAATCTCTTGATTTTTTGTTCCTTAATCGTAGTTGTTTTAATGGAATGATACGTTTTAATCGCAAATTAGCGTTTAATGTGCCTTATGGACATAAGCCTGACAGGTAGGTTGTTCAGAATTTCATAAAAAAACCCTCATATTTGTGGCTCGAACCAAACAAAAACAGAGGGTTTTATGCAGTCCGAAGACCAGCACTTTGCAAAGATAGAAAAATTACAGTTTCAAAAGCA